>JAEZBT010000273.1 GCA_023426865.1 Actinomycetes bacterium | reverse complement strand
TTTCAGATCCTGCCGGCGGCCCTTCTCGGCCCGCAGGACGAGCCGCTGGGAAAAAAGGCTCCGGCGAAAGCCAAGAGGAAGCCGACCCGAAAGGACGGCTCGCCTTCGCCGGCTTCTACGGCTCCGGAGCAGTCCTCGGCTGGTCGATAGCCGAGGTGGAGGACGCCTCTCTCTGGCAACTGAACGCCGCGGTCGACGGCTTCAACAAGGCCAACAACCCGGACGGAGAAATGCCTGAGCCGCCATCGGACGAATGGTTCGAGGACGCTAAGGCGCGGCTGCTCAACTGACAGGCTGGAGGCAGCCATGGAACTTGCTCCGCCAGGCTGCCGCTTCTGCCGCCCCGCCCGCCAGCGTGGGGTAGCTCCGGAACTCCACTCGCGTGACGCCGGGACGGTCGCGGGCGAAGTCGATCGTGAACAGCTTCAGCGCTCCGGACGAGAGGGTCATGGACCCGCTCAGGGAGACGGACTGACGGCTCTCGAGATTGGCCTGTGTGATTATGAGGTTTGGGTACGCCGCCGTCAGGCGGGCGTAGGCGCAATCCGCGATGGCGCGGTGATCCCCCCTGCTCAGCGAGACGGCTGACGGAGCCTCGTCCAGTCCGGGCGGGGCCGGCGCGGCGCATCCCGCCAGAACAGCCGCCAACACCAAACCGCCGAACTGTCGCATCTCGGGCTCCCCTCGCTTGCCTGATTAGGAACCTGCATGGCCAAGGAAGTCGAGGCTCTAACCGTACTGCTGGCCGCGCGAACCGCAGAGTTCGAGCGTGGCATGGCGTCGGCTGAGCGTCGGATCGACAAGGTCGAGCGCCGAATGCGCGGCTCCACCGCGCTGATCGAGCGCGACGCGCGCCGCATGCAGCAGCGCGTGCAGCAGTCCTTCGATCAGGTCGGCAAGTCCTTCAGCCTGTCCGGCGTGGCGCTGGGCGGTATCGGGCTGGCAGCCATCACGAAGGAAGCGCTTGCGTATTCCGACGCGTGGACAAAGGCGAAGAACAGCCTTGCCGTGGCGGGCCTCGAAGGTGCTCGACAGAGCGCAGTTCTCGACCAGCTTTTCGCCTCCGCGCAACGCAATTCGGTCGGCATCGGGAGCCTGAGCGAGCTCTACGGCAAGGCGACGCAGAACGCAGCGGCGCTTGGCGCGGGCCAGGCTGACCTTATCAAGTTCACGGACGGGATAGCGGTTGCGCTGAAGGCGTCCGGCGCGAGCGCAGAGTCCGCCTCCGGCGCGCTGATGCAGCTCAGCCAGCTTCTGGGCTCGGGCATCGTCCGCGCGGAGGAGTTCAACAGCGTCAACGAAGGCGCTCCGACGATCCTGAAGGCGGTCGCTACCGGCATGGACGGGGCCGGTGGCTCCATCTCCAAGCTGCGCACGATGGTGCTCGCCGGAACGGTGACGTCGAAGCAGTTCTTCGATGCGTTCCTGAAGGGCAAGCCGGTCATCGACGACATGGCCGCGCGCGCCATGCCGACACTGGCGAACGCGACCACACGGATCAACAACGCCCTGACGAGGTACGTGGGCGAAAACGCCGGCGCGCAGGGCGCGACCCGCGCGCTCATCAACGGCCTGAACTACCTCGCGGACAACTTCGAGGAGACGGCTGACGTCGCGCTAAAGTTCGCGGCCGTGATCGCGGCGGCTCTCGTTGGCCGCGCTATCGGCGGCATGATCGCAAGCCTTGGGTCGGCTGCGGGCGCCGTTAGCGGCCTCGCGAAGGCGATGGTGGCGCTGCGGACCGGCGGCGGGCTCGGGGGCCTCGTGGCGGCCTTTGGCGGCCTCGGGGCGGCCGCGGGGCCGATCGGGGCGATCCTTGGCGTCGCTGCGGCTGCGGGCCTCTACTTCTACCAGAAGTCCAGCCAAGCCGCGGAAGGCGCGCAGGAGGCGGCGGATGCGATCCGCAACCTCGGGATTTCGGCCAATGCCTCGGCTGCGGACATCGCCAAGCTGGCGGGTGAACTCGAGAAGCTGACGCAGGCGCAGATCCGCGCCCGCATCGAGAACGACAAGACGCTTGCGGCTCAGCAGGCGGCGGAGCTTTCGGATGCTCTGCCCGGCCGCGGCCGTCGTGCTCGCGGCGCCAGCACCCCGAGCGCGCGGGCCATCGGTGAGCTTGGTGATATTGCGAACGCCTTCAAGGCGCAGAAGATCTCGCTAGCCGAGTTCAAGAGGCAGACCGACGCGCTCGCGGCGAAGTTCCCGGAGTTCGCGCCCCAGATCGCGAAGGCTCAGGACAAGGCGGAGGAACTGGCGAAGACCTTCGTCGACCTGAAGGCGGCCGGCGATGCGCTGGCGAACCAGCAGAAGACGCAGGCCCCGTCAGCTTTCAATCGAGCCACGGGCGCCGGGCTGGACGCGGCCGGAGGGGTCCCGAACGTCGGGGACGCTGGCGCGACCGACCTCGCTGACGCGAGCAAGACCGACTACGAGAAGTCCGTCGATAAGCAGACGGACGAGCTGGTCAAGGCCTACGAGAAGAACGGCCAGAAGGTCACGGACGCCGTTCGCGACGCGCTGCGCGACGTCGCGCGAGGCATCGTCAACGCTCAGGACGCGCGGAAACAGTCCGAAGCCGAGTTCAGCGCTAGCGCAGCCGGCAACGCGTTCGATCTGATCAAGGCCCGCGAGGGCTTCCGGGCCAAGGCTTATTGGGACGTCAATGCCTTCCGGGCCGGCTTCGGCAGCGACACGACCACTGACGCAGGCGGGAACGTCTCCAAGGTCACCAAGGACACTGTGGTCTCTGTCGAGGATGCGATCCGCGACCTGAAGCGCAGGATCGTCGAGTTCCAGACCGTCGTTCGGAAGCAGGTTGGCTCAGGGACGTTCGACGCGCTCAGCAAGGAGCAGCAGGCGGCCCTCACCTCGATCGCCTACAACTACGGCAAGCTCCCGGACAACATCGTCAAGGCGATCAACGGCGGCGGTTCAACGCAGGACGTCGCGAAGGCGATCCGCGATCGGGCCGGTGACAACGGAGGCGTCAACCGAGGTCGACGCAACGAGGAAGCTGACCTTTACGCTGGCAATGCCACGCCGCAGGCCAAGGAGCGTGATCAAGACGTCGAGCGCTCGCGCGCAGCGAAGCGCCGGGCTGAAGACGACGACCTTGAGACGGAGGCGCTTCGCCGGAAGGCCGAAGCCATCAAGAACGGCGCGCTCGCTCAGGAGTACTTCGACGCGCAGTTGGAGCGCTCCCGCTACATCGCGGAAGCCAAGCGCGCGCTGGAAGACGAGGGCGTCGACCTCACGCCAGAGCGCATCGCGGCGATCAACTCGGAAGCCGATGCGGTCGTGGCCGCGGCTCAGCGGAAGTTCGACGCCGAGAAGAAGGTTCAGGACGTCGTTCGCGATTCCAAGGGCGTGCGGGAGGCGGAGGAGTTCTTCGCCGAGAACGCGACTTCGGCTTTCACGGACATCATCACCGGAGCTTCCACCGCCCAGCAGGCGATGAAGAAGCTGATCGGGACGTTCATCGACGCGGCCATACAGGCGACGCTGCTGGGCAAGGGGCCGCTCGCTGGCATCTTCGGCACCGCAAGCGGGACTGGCGGGCTCGGCGGTCTCTTCGGGGCGTTCTTCGGAGGAGGCGCGTCCGGCGGCAAAGCCAGGGGCGGGCGTGTCTCCAAGGGCCAAGTCTACCCCGTAGGCGAGAACGGCCGTGAGTTCTTCGCTCCGGGTGAGAACGGCCGGATCATCCCCGAGAGCAAGATGCCTCGGCTGGCCACGGTCAGCGCGCAGCCGGCTCGCTCTCCGATCTCTCCGCAGGTGACGATGAAGATCAACCTCGCGGGCGCAAACGGAGACACGACGATCGAGCGGATCGCGCGTCAGGCCGCTGCGGCTGCCGGCAAGGAGGCCTATCGGCAGGCCGTCCGCGACAGCGCCCGGGCCTCCGGCAAGGTCAAGTACAATCAGGACGTTCTGGGGCAGCCTTACTGATGGAGCCGATCCTGTTCCCTCATCGGCTGCTGATGCCGGCCGAGCAGGAGTGGTCGGTCCAGGGATCGAGCCAGGAGGGCGGGCGCCCGCAGTCCGGCGGGACGCCGCAGCGCATCCTCTTCGGCGGCGGCGGTCTCAACGTCGCGAAATTCGCCAACATCTACCTGCGGAAGCGCGAGCAGTTCGCGGCGTGGCGCGCCATCGCCTTGCAGATGGACAACGGCGCAGCGCAGATCGTGGTGCCGTACTGCAACCGGCGCTCCGGGCCGATCCTGCCGAGCACGTCGCTCGCGCCTGTCCCGCACAGCGACGGCGCGTTCTTTGGTGATGGCTCGGGCTATCAGGGCGACGGGGTGGAGTCCGTCACGACCGCAGCTGCCGACTTCCGCGACACGGCCACGAAGATGCGGATCAAGGGCGGGCGCCCGCTCATCGGTGGCGAGCCGTTCTCCTTCAAGCATCCGAACGCGGGCTGGCGCATCTACTGGATCGCGGCGGTGCTCTCCGCCACTCCGGTCTCCGGTGGCTACGACTACGAGGTCAAGTTCCGCACGCCGCTGCGGGAGCGTGTCGCGAGCGGAACGCCCATCGAATGGCGGCTGCCTCGCTGCACCATGAGGCTCGCTGATCCGAACGGCATGCCGCTGAACGAGGAGATGCTGAAGCGCGCGACGGCGTCCGTCACCTTCGTCGAGGACTTCCAGGTCTTCGCGACCGATCTGGGCTTCTGATGTCCGAGCCGCCGAACCCGGAACCGGAGGACTTCCTTCGGGAGAACCTGATCCGGGAGGACAAGATAATCCACGCGGTCTGGAACGACGGGTCGATCACGCGCCTTACGACGGCCTTCGGCGGGCTGCGACTGCCGAACGACCACATCGAGGAGGTGCCCGGCGCCTACTATGCCTGCGCGCCATTCCTGCTCGATCTGCCGGCGTTTCGGTCCTTGGTGAACGGCGTCGCTGATCTGGTGGGGCTTCAGATTTCGGACGTGCAGGCCGCAATCGCTGCGCTCACGGCGGACCATGCGGACCTTGCTGAAGGCGCGATCATCAATGTCGGCAAGGTCTTCTGGGACCGCGACTGGCAGATGATCGGTGGCGCTCGCTGGGGCTTCGCAGGGCAGGGCGGCGAACTGAAGCTCGAGCGCAAGGCTGGGCGGATCTCAGCCGATGGCGAGGTGGGGCCGATGCAGCGCACGATCGAGCTCACGATCGCGTCGCAGATGGTCATGCGGTCGGGCTCGTATCGGAGCTATTGGAGCGCGCCGCAGCACAAGGAGCTGCACCCGACTGATGAGATATTCAGTCAGGGCAATAAGATTAACGTCGGCTACAACAAGAACTGGCCCAAGTTCTAGTGTCGCGCGACAAGCTTCTTGCAGAGTATCTGCAAGACATCTCTCTCGAGGCAGACTTCTGGGGCCGCAGCAACTGCATGCTGTTCGTGGCCCGGTGGGTCGGCATCGTCCGGCCGTCCTACGACCCGTCGCCTTGGATCGGCGCGCACCGCAGCATGGCTGACGCCGCGCGCGACATCCTGAAAGCGGGCGGCATGGCGAAGATGTTCGAGCGGGAGGCGGCGAAAGCCGGGCTTGCTGAGATCGCGCCGGAAGAAGCCGAGCTTGGCGACGTCGGCATGTTCGAGGTGAAGGACGCGGCGGCGGTGATCGGCGTGGACATCCCCGAGCTGTCTGCTGGGGGCAAGCGGACGCTCTACCCCGGATGCATCCGCACGGCGCGCCATTGGGCGGTCCGCGGCGGCGATGGCGTCGGTCGGGTGCTGGCGGAAGGAGGACGCATGCAGCCGATCAGGGTCTGGCGCGTCTAGGATGTTCCCGATCATCGTTGGCCTGATCGCGCTGCTCGGCTTCACCGGGCCGGCCAAGGCGGATTTCGTCGTCACGCCGCTGGTCGTCTCGCTGCTCGGGTCGACACTGGCCGGCACGACGATCGTCGGTTCTCTGACGGTCGGAGCGCTGGTCAGCTCTGTCATCGTCACGGGCGCGCTGGTCGGCGTCAGCCTCCTGATGGCGAAGCGGCCGAAGCTGCCCGAGCCGCAGGACGGCAAGATCCTCGTCAAGAGCGCGGCGCCCGACAAGCAATGGGGCGTCGGCACCTCGCGTCAGGTCGGCGCGCTGATCGCCTCGGAAATGGCAGGCTCGACGAGCTACGACGTCACCGCCGTCCATAGCGGTCGCATCTCCCGCTTCGTCCGCTTCTACGTGGGTGAGGACGTTGTTGAGTTCGCGGAAAGCTCCACCGGCCCCGCGCTGCCGAACCCTGGCCCCGGCTTCGTCCGTCTGCCCGGCTCCTACAAGGGCCGGTACATGGGCGACGATCCGAGCGAGCGCGACCTCTACATCGACTGGCGGGTGGGACTGCCGACCGAGACGGCTTACGCAAAGATGGTCGAGGCGCTTCCGGGCGTCTGGACCGAGAACCACCGCGGCGATGGCGTCGCCACCATCCTCGCCATAGCCAAGACGCCGAAGGACAAAGCGTTCCAGCGGCGCTTTCCGAATGGCTTGCCCCGCGTGTCGACGGTAGCCGACTGGACGATCGCTTGGGACCCGCGCGACCCGGAGCAGATCCGCACCGACGACGAGACGTGGAAGTTCTCGGATAACCCGTTCGTCCTGCTGCTCCACTACTACACCCACCACGAACACGGGTTTCATCGTCCTGTTGAGCGCATCTACGAGCCGACGTCCGAATACTGGATCGCGGCGATGGACGTCTGCGACGAGCTCGTTCCGAAGGCCGATGGCGGCTTTGAGAAGCGCTATACGGCGTCCGGCAGGTTCGACGCTTCGACGCCCCGCAAGTCGGTCGTGGAGGCCTACTGCCGCTGCTGCGACGGCTATGTGGAGGAGGTCGGCGGCGGCGCGATCGTGGTCTTCGCCGGCAAGTTCTACCCGTCCAACTACACGCTGACCGACCTCGACATCATCGACGACAGCGTGGTGTTCAACAAGAACGACAACGAGGCGATCAACACGATCAACGTCAAGGTCGTCTCGGATGAGCACGACTATAACGAGGTCGAAGCCGACGCGATGGTCAATCAGGCGGCGCTGGACGCGGGCGCGCCGCGCAAGGCCGCCGACGTCAATGCCGAGTTCTCCTCGAAGTGGCGGCAGTCCCGTCGCCTCGCGAAGATCGAGCTGAGCCGGCAGACGACGCTCGCGAGAGGCACCGCCCTGGTGAACCTCGCTGGCGAGAACCTGAAGGGCAGGCGGTTCTTCCGCCTCGATCTGCCTGAGCGCGGCTCGAAGCTCTCCGGCGTCTGGGCGGAGAAGATGAAGCTTGAGGATCGCGTCGCGACCGAGGGCGGATGGTATCTCGAATATGAGCTAGTCGACCCGGCTCGCTACGACTGGGACCCGAGCGAGGAAGGCGCGCCGCCGCAGGTCGCGATCGAGACTGAGGACGACGATCTCCCGGTCCCGGGCCTGCCGACGCTGACGGTCATTCGCCAGTCCGGCGGCGGCGGTTCGATCACGCTGATCTCCGCGACGAACCCGCCGGTGACGGGCTGGCCGGATCTGCGACTTGCTGGCCGCTATCGGCGGGATGGCGAAACGGCTTGGCAGGCCATGACGGCGCCCGACGATGACCTGCAGGTGCTCTCGGGGCCGGTGACGGACGGGCTCTATCACGTCGAAACCGCCTATGTGGGCGGCGGTGGCGGGCAGGGGGATTGGTCGCCAACCGCCAGCATCACGGTCGTGGCGGACACGGCGGCTCCTGCAGCGCCGGACATCTTCGTGACCGTCTCGACGGGCATTTCCTTTGCCGCGACGGCGTCGAACAGCGCGAACGTCAGGACGATCGCGGTGCGCCGCGGAACGACGGCTCAGGCCTTCGCGGCGGCCACGGTCATCCGCTCGCTCAACGTGAGCCCGAACCAGACGGTAAGCGGCACAGACGCCCCCGGCGTCGGCACCTGGCGCTACTGGGCTGAGAACTACAACGGATCGGGCGTCGGTTCCGGCGCGCCGGTCTTCATGGACGTGACGGTCGTCTAAGGCCGCTTTCCACCCCCCGAACCTGCCCAGCCGCCCGGCGCTCCCGAGGCGGCTTTTTCGTGCGGAGCGCTGAATGGCGACGATCGACGACATCGTGCAGACGGCCATGACCGTCTTCCGCGACTATCAGACGCCGGGCGTTCCGTCGACCAAAGCGTGGGAGCCGCCGAAGGCCGAGGTCCGCGCGCTGTTCGTCACGCTCGCGAGCATCCTGCAGGACATCATCGATCGCGGGTTCCAGGGGGACGACGTCAAGGTCACGACCTGGGCGGAGCTCGCCGCCATCCCGCCAGTCAGGGCGGGGCAGCTGGGCGTCGTCCAGAACGACGCAGGGACGCATTCGCAGGCCGACACTGGCGAGACGAACGTCCCGAACCAGGGCTCCTACAGCGGCACGGCTGGCGGGCTCTGGAAGCGCGTCGGGGACTATGTCGCGCTGTCGAGCGCCAACGCGTCAAAGCTCGAGACGCTGATCGGCTCCATCCTCGACACGAGCGGCGCGAGCCCGTTCGTCAGGGTCACCGATGATCGCATCTCGGTCACCGACGAGTTCGGGTTCGAGATGCTGGGCCTGTCCGCGGCCGGGCTCGAATATGGCGGCATGGCCTTCGTGCCGAGCTCGGCTGTCGAAGGCCTGGTGCCGGTGGACCGCTGGGGCTTCGAGACGCAGCCGAGCGGCCAGTCGACGTCACCGAACGCGGGACAGCCCGGCACGGTCACTCAGTTCGAGGTCGGCGGCGTCGTCGACACGGACGATGGCGGCGAAGCGAACATCGTCGCTGAGGTCGATGGTCCGGACTGGACCAAGGCGCGCGTGGAGCTCTCCACCGACGCCTTCGGCACCAACGTCGTCTTCATCAGCGACGAGATTTCGCCGACCGTCACGGACAAGGTCTCGGACGGCTCCCAGGTTTGGCGCACGGCCAAGTGGCGCTGCCAAGGCCTGCCGCGCAACACGCGGCTCTACTGCCACCTGTTCGTCGATGGGCGCCGCTATCTCGGATCGCCCCCGAGCTTCCTGTCGTGGCCGGAGAAGGACGTCCCGGCAGACTTCGTCTTCTGGTTCGGCTCGTGCTCGCGGACGTCGCAGTCTCCGAGCATCCCGATGCTCGACTACATCGCGCGGCAGGACGATTTCCACTTCCTGCTGCACCTTGGCGATTTCGTCTACGACAACATCACCGCCAATGACATCTATGCGCTGCGAGCCGGCGGGGTGCGGCTTGGCCGGGCTCATGCATCGCTGGCGGCGGTGCTCCGCAAGGCGGCGCTGATCGTCATCTACGACGATCACGACGGCTTCGGCGCGAACGACAACAACCGCGATAACACGGCCTGGTCCGGCTACCAGAAGAGTGTGCAGGCGTGGCTGGAGGCCGGCGCCGGCTACAGGCCGATGCAGATCGCCCTGGGGGAGATCGACCCCAGCAAGCTGACCCTGGCTCAGCAGTTCGACATCGCGCACTGCCGCTTCATCGTCATGGACACCCGTGTCCAGTCGACCAAGCTCGGCGGGACGGTCCTCGGCAACGGCGTCAATCCGGTCGGCTCGTGGAACCAGGTCGCGGCGATCAAGGCCGCGCTTGTTCAGGCCGGCGCGGACGGCATCAAGCACGTCTTCCTCTGCTCCCCGCGCGGCATCGGCAATGCTCACGACGGGTTGATGAACCCGTACTGGTCTGCGGACTACGTCGGGCTCTGCAACTACATCCGCGACACGCCGGGCATCCCGTTCGTCACGGTCCTGTCGGGGGACTTCCACTGGTCGCACGTCGACTTCTCGACCTACACGGACAAGTCGACCGGCGGCGGCTGCCTCATGCCGGGCGCGATGTCGTCCGCCTTCATGTCGAACGCCTTCACGGACCCGTCCCTGGTCACGAGCTGGCCCGGCACGCCGACCCGCTCCGGCAAGTTCACCTCATCGACCAGCACCGCAGAGTTCGCGATCCGCGTCGCGGTGAAGGCGGCGGGCGGCTGGCAGATGAAGGTCTACGGCGCCCCGTTCGACGAGGACGGCGTGCCGACGCTGCTCGACACGTTCGACTGCGACGAGGTCGCCTTGAAGCGGACCGTGCAGTTCGCGTCCTCGACGCTCACCGTTCCCGCGGGCGAGCCGATCCTTCTGCCGATGCTCTGCTCTGGCCTTGGGCACAAGGGCGGCGGGGCGGCTGAGTACAAGCGCGGCAGCGAGGCGGCCGTGCCATTCGAGCTCCGGCCGATGGCGCGGGACCAGACGGTGACGGCCGGCAACGCGCCTTCCACGCCCGGGCAGACCGTGACCATCACGCTGCAGAACCCGGCCGCCTACTGCGCGCTGGGCGCGACCACCTCCATCACCGTCACCGCTTCGTAAGGGGAACGCGCATGTCTGGACTTCTTCTCCGCGGCGGCGGGCAGGGTGGACGCGCCGCGCTCGGCAAGTGGCGTGATCTGCCGGTCTCGACCGATGGCCTGCTCGGCATCTTCCTGCTCGGGCAGAGCCTTGGCGCGTCGATCAAGAACCGCTGGGGCGATGACGCCGCGACCGTGGTCGGCGCGCCCACCGTCAACCAGTACACGCTCGGCCTTGCGGGCGGCGTGAACTACCTGCTGCTGCCGTTCAACGATCCGGCCGCGCTCACGATCGTGTGGGTCGGGAAGTCGCTCGACGCCTCGAACGCAATCGCCTGCGGATCGAGCGGCAACAGCGGCTTCGGCGCGAACCTCGGTCTGCGACCCGGCACGCCGAACGTGTACATGCAGGCGTACACGATGGCCTCGGACGGGTCCGGCTCCAACAGCCGGGAGCGCAACCTTCCCGGCGTCACAGCCTCCAGCATGAAGTGCCTGATCGGTGACGCAGACGGCACCGCGATCGCGTGCGCCGACATGAGCGGGACAGGCGGCGGGACTGGCGCCCAGCGCCTTGTCTCGAGCATCGGGGACGGTCTGCAGGTTCGCAAGGACGGGACCCAGATGGCGATCGGAGGGCGCGGCTCCGGCCAGCCCGGCGCGACCGAGTGCTCGATGGCCTTCGTTTGGGCGCGCCGCCTCTCGGACGCCGAGCGGGCCGCGCTCTACACGCAGAAGATCCTCCCGATGCATCAGTCGTGGGGCTTCACGACCGTCTGACGGCCTCCCGGCCTCCCTCCACCTGATCCGTTCCGCACCGCCTCAGGGCGGTTTTTCATGTCTGGAGCGACTGCATGGCGAACAGCGTCCCCGTCCGCAGGGGAGACACGGTCGCGCGCACCTTCGTTCTGAAGGAAAGCAAGACCGGGCCGGTGATCGATCTGACCGGCTCCGTCATGCGGATGAACATTCGCATCGACCATTTCGACGGCGTGTTGGTGCTCACCGCTGGCAGCGGCCTGACGGTCGTTCCTGCCGAGGGAAAGGTGACGTTCGCGCTCACCGAGGACCAGACCAAGCAGCTCATGCGGGGCTCCAAGAGCGAGTTCGAGCTGAAGCGCCGGATCGGGGGTTCGCAGGAGACGGTGTTGGTCGGCTCCTTCAACGTGACGGAGGCGATCAACCCCAATGACTGAGGTGATCGAAGTTCTGGTCCCGGCTCCGGTTCAGGTCATCGAGGTCATCGCGGCTGGTCCGCAGGGCCCGAAGGGAGACCCCGGCTCTCTCACGCCTGAGGCCATAGCCGCCTCCGAGGCGGCTGTGGCGGCTGGCGGAACGGCAACGACTGCGGCCGGCATCGCGACCGATGCTGCCGACATCGCGAACACCAAGGCGGCTGAAGCAAGCGCGGCGCTCACCGACGTCATGGCGCAGCGGGCGGCCACGGAAGCCGCTCGTGACGAAGCGCTGGCGACCGACGCCGGCGTTCTGAGCGGCGCCCTCAAGCGCGACGTGCTCCCGCAGCCGGGTGGCGAGCCGGTCTTCGCTGGCGACGCGGGCGTGCTCGCGGGCTGGTGGGACCTGTACGGCAACCTGCCGGCATATCTCGATCTCGACGGCATCCTGCGCGCCGACATCGCGGACCCGACCGGCGAAGTCGTCCTGTCCGAGGACTACGCCCACGGCTGGCGGAGCCCTTCAGGCGACATCCTGCTCGGCGTTCATCAAGCCGGCTTCGTGACCATCATGGACCACGACGCCGCCTGGGGCGACGAATTCGTCTGGCAGCGGTCGCTCGACGACGGCTCCGTCATCTTCGGGCTTCGCTACGACGGCTCGATGCAGTGCGGGCTGGCGCCGGCGCGGGCCTATCTGCCCTTCGTCCGCGGCGAGCCGGGCGCGCGTGACGTCTATCTCGCCTGGGACGAGGGAGAGGTTCGCGTCACCCGCGGCGAAGGCGACTGCCATTCGCCGGTGATGGACGGCCCGGTGCTGCGCTACGTGCAGGAGATCAGCGGCGTCGCGCGGCTCAAGAGTGCGTCTCTGCTCTACACGCTGTCCGCATCTTCGACGGTCACGACGCTCTGGCACTTCCTCATCTACGGCCAGAGCCTCAGCGCCGGCACGCAGTCGACGCCCGCGAAGACCACGACGCCGCCGCGACCCGGCCGCGTGCTGATGTTCTCGGGTGGCGTCCGCACGCTCGGGACGAACTTCCCGACCGACCGAACGGCCACGATCCGCGACGAGGATCTGGCCGGCATTGTCGACGCCTACGAGCGCACGGACGGGGACCGCGCCGGCGAGACGGTCGCCTCTATCGGCGGCTGGCAGGCTACCAAGACGCTGGCCTCCACCGAGGCGCTGCTGATGTCCGCGCATGGCATCGGCGGGCAGGGCTACGCATGGCTGAAGAAGGGCGGCGCGCCCTACGCCAACATCCTGAAGGCGGTGCGGCGCGCGCGGCTGATCGCGGCGCTCTCAGGCCTCGCCTACAAGGTGCCGGCCGTCATCTGGGACCAGGGGCAGCACGACCACGACGAGAGCGAGGCCACCTATCGCGGCTGGCTCGTCGAGATCCAGTCGGACCTCACGACCGACATCAACGCCCTGACCGGCGGGACCGATCAGGTGAAGCTGATCGTCCACCAGATGGCGAGCTGGCAGCTCTACAACATCGCCACCTCCGGCGTGCCGCTCGCGCAGCTCAACATGGCGCTCCAGAACCCCGACAAGGCAGTCTGCGTCGGACCGCAGTACATCCTCGAGACCGTCGCGGACGGCATGCACCTGACGGCGGAGGGTGAGTACCTGCAGGGGCTCTACACCGGCCGCGCTATGGCCGCCGTCGTCGCAGGGCAGCCCTACACGCCGCTCTACGTCACTTCCGCCGTGCGCTCCGGCGCCGTGGTGACGCTCACCTTCAGCGACACCGGGACCGCGCTCGCCTTCGACGATGGCTCGCTGGTGACCGATCCGGGGACCCGGGGCGTCACCTGGCACGACGCCGGCAACGGTAACAGCGTGACGATCTCGAGCGTCGAGATCACCGGCGCGCACACGATCGACGTGACGCTCTCGGCCGTCCCGACCGGGACGGCGCAGCAGATCGGAATCGCGCGCGTCGCGACGCCGAACGCCCTCGCGGGTCCGACGACGGGGCCGCGCTCCACGATCCGGGACCAGTCACCCGACGCCAGCCCCGAGGGGCGGCGTCTCTACAACTTCGCCTGCATCCAGCTCGTCAACGTCACCTGAGAGGCACCCGACATGGTCGGACGCATGACCACGATCCCCGGCGTCTCTGCGCCCGCTCTTGGCGGCAAGCGCATCGTGATGTCCGCCAGCGACAAGCTCATCGCGCGGCTGCCGGGCCTGCTGCACGTCTTCGACCCGGCCGTGCTCAACAGCTACGGCGCCGGCAAGTGCCGTGCGAGCGGCACGCCGATCCGCTCCATGCCGCCGGCCGGCTCTGCGGCAGGCACGCTGCCGACGCCGACGCGCATCGCGGCGGACGCTGCGTTCAACAACAAGCCGACGATCAGCTTCCCGACCGGAGACGGAGACATCCGCATCGGCCCGCGAACCGTCACGCCTTCATTCGCGGTCGTGGTCGTCGCTTCGCTGGCGGCCGCGGCGAACGCCACCAGCGGCATCTTCGCCCAGCTCATGACCACGACGAACGCCAACGTCACGGGCATGATCTGGCAGAACGTCTCCACGGCCAGCTTCCGCGCCGACAACCTCGCGGGCGGAACGGACTACATCGGTATCGCCTCGGCCTCGGTGCCGCTGGATACCAAGGCGATCTGGGTGTTCTCCTATGACGACGACGCGCGGACCTCGATCCACTGGATCGCGAACGTCACGCCGGGCACCCGGACCGGCATCACGACGCCGTCGCTCGTTGGCCCGTCCATGACGTGGAACATCGGCGGCAGCGGTGGGAACAGCACGGTCAACGGCTGGAAGGGCAAGATCGCGAAGGCGCTGATCTTCGGGCGCGAGATGCACTCCGAGACCTACCGGCCGTATCTCGACGACGCGGTCGCGGCGCTGAAGGAAGAGTTCGCTATCGCCTAAGAGGCGGGGCGCATGACGGCTTTGGCGAGGTCGGCCAGGACCGCCTCATAGGCCGCGAGCGCCCCGTCGAGGGCGGCGCCTATCAGACCTTGGCGCTGCAGTTCTCCAAGTCGGGCGTCCGCAGCTTCTAATCGAGCGATCAATTCCTGAAAGTAAGGCATCGGGCGTCACTCCGAGCGCGGGTGGACCCGGGAGCGTAATGCTATATTCGTCTCCCGGCAAACCTTGTGCTTACTGATTTTCGTAGGCTACCGTTCCCCGCCTGACGAGCGAAGGCGACAGCGCGGGGGTGGTGCATGGGCGACGGGTTCCTCCACAAGTATTTCCTGAACCACAATGGCCGGGTGATCCATAAGTGGTTCCACTACTTCGACGTATACGAGAAGCATTTCGAACGGTTCCGCGGCAAGAAGATCAACTTCCTAGAGATCGGCGTCGGGCAGGGTGGCAGCCAACAGATGTGGCGGGACTACTTCGGTCCTGAAGCGAACATCATGTGCATGGATCTCCGCGACCTCTCATCCCGGATGAGGCCGGAGGTGTCGAAGTTCTACCAGGGCGATCAGACCGATCCCGAGGTCCTGAACAGGATCGTTGACGAGAACGGCCCGCTCGACATCGTGCTCGACGACGGCAGTCACTTCAGCGAGCACATCATTGCGAGCTTCAAGGTGCTCTATCCCCGCATGACGCCGAACGGCGTCTATATGGTGGAAGACGTCTCCTGCACCTATAAGAAGCGCTACAACGGCGGGGTGAAGCAGCCGGGCTCCTTCATGGAGTTCACGAAGGACATGCTGGACCACATCAACTTCGTCCACATCTCCTCGATCTCGAACAAGGACCCGTTCGGGCTGTCGACGCACAGCATCAGCGTCTACGACTCGATGGTGGTTTTCGAGCGCCGGCCGAAGTCGCATACCCAGTGGGCGCGCACCGGCAAGCAGGGCTCGCTCGGCGAAGTGCCGTTCACGCCTCCCTGGCCGCAGAATGTCGGCGTTCCAGACGCCGATCCGCGAGAGCCGAAGCGGACGCCCGAGGAAGAGGCCGCCGAATAGATCAAAGCCCCGCCACAGCGCGGGGCTTTTCACATCCGCCACCAGCCGCCTCCGGGCGGCTTTTTCTTTGCCCGGAGCACAGACATGGACACCCGCGAGATCCAGACGCGGCTGAAGGCGCTCGGCTTCGATCCGGGGCCGATCGACGGCATCTCCGGCCGCATGACGACGGCCGCGGTCAAAGCGTTCCAGAAGGCCAAGAAGCTGGTTCAGGACGGCATCGTGGGGCCGAAGACGATCGCGGCGCTGGTCGGCTCCATGCCGGACGCAAAGCCCGCGACGGCCTCGGTCACGCCGCCCTGGGTGTCCATCGCACGCTCCAAGCTGGGGCTGCTCGAAACCCGCGACAACGCCAAGCTGAAGGCCTTCCTGAAGAGCGACGGCCCGACCCTCGGCGACCCGGCGAAGCTGCCGTGGTGCGGGGACTTCGTCGAGACCTGCATCGCGCTCGCGCTGTCGGACGAGCCGATGGTGACGAACCCCTACTACGCGCTCAACTGGGCCAAGTTCGGCGTCGGCATGAACGACGCGGCGCTCGGCCAGATCCTCGTCTTCAAGCGCGACGGCGGCGGCCATGTCGGCTTCTACGTCGGCGAAGACGCCACCCGCTTCCGCGTGCTCGGCGGCAACCAGTCGAACAGCGTCAGCGAGACGTGGATCGCGAAGAGCCGCCTCTACGCCCGCCGGTGGCCGTCCACCTATCCGCTCCCGAAGCCCGCCGTCATCCGCGTGACCGCGGCCGGCGCGACCAGCACCAACGAGGCCTGAGATGCGGGTCATCACGTCGGGCGCCACTCGAACTGTGCTTCTCACAAGACGCTGGGCGATCAAGGTGCCAGGAGCATGGGCGGCGCATCCGCGGCTTTGGTGGAAGAGCCTCTTGACGGGGCTGCTCGCCAACATCCAGGAGGCGACGTTTTCCCGAACGGGATGGCCGGAGCTCTGCCCCGTCCGGTTCGCGCTGCCGGGCGGCTTCCTCATCATCATGCCGCGGGCGGCTGAACTCTCCCGCTCAGAGTGGGACGGGTTCGACCCTCAAGCCTTCTCCAACCGCCCTGATTACGTGGTGCCGGTCGAAGGGAAGCTGAACAGCTTCGGCCGGCTAAGCGGTCGTGTCGTCGCGGTCGATTACGGCTCATGACTGCGGTCCGCGTCTCTGCGCTCGAAACCGCCAAGGCGGAAGGAGCCTAAGAGTTATCCGGGCTTCTTGGCCGCCTCCATTCCAGGCGTGCCCAACGCATCAATCGCCTCGGCTATCTCCACGAGATCAAGCGAGTATACCGGGCTGATCGAAGCGCGCCTCGGGTCAGAGTCCTCGAACTCTTCGTGGAGCTGCCGCCTTAGCTCGGCTCTGAGAACATCAAGCGTTGATGACATCTGCAGCCCTCCTGCAAGGGCTGAAGCCATATCACATCGGAGACATGCAATGAACCTGCTCACCCGAGCCGGCGGTCTCGCCGCGCTCGCGCTGGCGCTTGCCGGCTGCTCCGTCAGCGACGCGTCCACCACGACCGCCAAGACCTTCGACGCGATCTGCGCGAGCGAGCCGGCGGTCTATGCGGCTTACGTCACCGTGGCTTCGACGCGCGGCGCCAGCGTCAAGAAGCTCGCCACCGCCGCTGCGGCTCACAAGGTCGTCTCCGACCTCTGCGCTGCGCCTCCGGCCAATCTCGCTCAGGGCGTCGCTCAGGCGGCAGCCGCTTACGCAACCATCATGGCGGCTCGTGCTGAAGCCGCTCGGCAGGGAGCATGACGATGAAGACCTACGAAGACGGCGTCCGCGACGGCTATCGCGACGGGCTCAAGGACGGGTTCGCGGAAGGACGCAAGGAGGCGCAGCCGGTTCATGTCGCACCGCTTTGGGTGCCGACCGAACCTCTGCCTGCGACCCTGCCGCCATTCTATGGACCGACGTGGGTAGGCGTCCCGTGGCAGATCACCTGCACGACTGCCGGCATCGTCGCGAAGCCTGACCCGAGCATTCAGGCATGGAGCTGAGACGATGAACAAGCTTCGCACCATCAACCCGGAACAGCTCGCGGCTCTGCTCCGCACCATCCTTCAGGTCGTGGGCGGCGTCGTCGCGACCAAGGGCTGGCTCAGCGATGCGGACTGGGCGCTCTACTCCGGCGCATTTTTGACGGTCGCCACCACCGTCTGGGGCATCGTCGTCCGCTCCGACACGAACCTCGTCAAGAGCGCTGCGGACGTGCCGGCCGTCGACAAGATCGTGGCGCCGGGCACTCCGCTCGCCTTCGATCCCGAACAGCCGAAGGTCAAGGCCACCTGACGCAAACGAGGGCCAAGGCCGGCTGGTACCCGACCTTAGCCCTCTGACCACCGAAGCTCTGGGGGAGCCACGATGGCTGAGCTGAGAATGAGCGCCGCGCGTAAACAGCGCGTTTCGGGCCACGCGGCGCGAAGGACCGAGTGGGTAGGGTGACGCCTGAGACAGGGACGTGGTTCGTCACGCAGGGAGCGCTTGGGGTCGGGTGCGTCCTCCTCATCGCCGCCGTCGTCTGGCTCTCGAAGTGGCTGCGCGACCTCTACCAGGATCGGCTCCGCGAGATCGGCGTACTGCGCGACGCGCTCAACGAGAGCTCTACCGCTCTGGAGAAGGTCACGGACGGGATGATCGCGATCCGAGGCTCAGTTGCCGACGCCATCACGATAGCCGGCGCCTGCAAGGTTCTGGCGGAGGACATCCAGCGAGAGGCGCGCGCCATTCCGCTGGAGATCAACCGAGAGATCGGTCGCGTCGTGGAGAAGCTTGACGACCTCCAGCGCGAAGTGAGGACGGCTCTCGACCACCGACGAGGGCGCTCGTGAGGGGATTCTGGCGGATGCTGAGAGGCCTTTTCGTGAGCAACCCTCGCTCTGCTGGCGAGGTCGATCCCAGCGTCTTGGCTGCTCGTGTCCGGCAGCGGAAAGCCGCGGCGCGGATCAGCGATGAAGTCGACCTCATGCGCGAGACGGAGCGTCGGACCACAGAGGCTGCCGCACAGGCGGCCATGATCGTGAAGAGGGCATGGCGTTGAAACGGATTGCGTTGCCCTTCAAGTGGTTCGCCGGGTTCCTCGCGGCGGGTCCGACCTTCGTCGCGACGACGGCCTGCGTCGCAGCCTTCGCCGTCATGGCGATCCTGACGCCCTTCCTGCCGCTCTACACGTTCTACAGGACCGTCCTGCTCGCGGCTGAGATCGGCATCCTGATCTACTTCCTGCCGGCCACCTATGACGCCATGAAAGCTCGGCATCTGACCGCGGGCGATCGGATGGCGCTGGGGCTGTGGGTCGGCTTTCTGGGCGATCTCGCGCTTGGCGGCTGGGCTCTGGCGCAGAAGGTGATCGGTGCGGACTGGATGCTGTTCAGCCAGTTCCTGACCTTCATCATCTTCGTGAAGGCTGCTGGCGCGATGCTGGTGCTGACGTCTCCGAACGCGGTGGACCCGATTAGCACGCGGCGCTCGTGGCTGATCTTCTCCGGGGCGTTCGTCTGCGGCTGCCTGTTCAGCGGGCTCGTGCTGTGGCTCGCTGCTGAGGCCTAGGGTGCCGGGAGTGGAGCCCCGTCGTGGCGGCTAGGATGGGGTGATGTATGCCGCCTCCGCCGCCAGCGCAGCCGCATCCCGCGAGTCCTCATGCCCTGCCTGCGCGACAGGCTTCGGCTTGATCCGCGATGCGCCCCAGGACCACCGATCGCCGTTCGGCCCGCCTCGCTCTTTGAAGACCCGCAGCACGTCATGCGGGTGGTCGAGCTGGTCCTTGGTGACCTTCCAGTCGTCGGGGCGGCGCTCTTCGGGCGGCCATGTTGGCGTCCAGCGGAAGCGGAAGTTGGTCAAGCCGCCACACGCTCAGGGAACAACAGGTCCCTGACGGCGCCCTCGCTGGTAATGGGCTCCTCATCGATCAGGGTCCGGGGAACCGGGCCAGTTGGCCGATAGCGCTCGGGGATGCGCGCGAGTTCAACTGCGTCGAGCAGGCGCTCCCGAACAACCCGGCGAAGCAGGACCCCGCGCCGGAATCGGGCCGGGTAGGCCGCATCGAAGTCTACCGCCTTTTCGTCGCGCATCATCTGTAGCATCCCGCGAACGCTCACGTTCTGGAGCTTCTTGTGCGAGAACAAGCTCTGCGCTGCCATTGAAACGGCGTTGCGGTAGGCGTCTCGCATTCTCCAGACCAAGGCGTCGCCTGCGTCGTCGGCAGTGGGAACCGAGAACACCCTAGCGTCGAACGACGGAACGCCCTTCTCAGGCCAATTGCGAATGGCATGCGGGGCAAAGGCTGCCGTCGCTACGCCGGCGGCGATAGAGGTAAGCTTGAACGCCTTGCCGCCGAATGGCAGCTCCGACAGACCGGAGCGGGGCGGCAGGATGAGCGTGATCTCATCGCTTTGGGTGAACGCGAATGGTGCGTCAAACTCCACAATCAGCGCCTTCGCGGCGGCAATCATCGCCTCTGCAAGCCGCGCGTCATAGGGTCGATCCATCCCGCGCGTGAAACTCGAGAAGGCGCGTCCATCCACCCGGAAGACGGTGAACGCTGCTCGGTCCAAGATCCGGGCTGTTTCGACCGCCTCGAAGGCTTTGATGCGGTCGCCCAGTTCATCCTTTATCGGCATGGGTTCACCCTCCGCACCATTCCGGCCTGTTCTCGCGCCGCAGCTTGCCGCCGGTCTTCGGCCAAGGCTTCGCGTGGCCCTCAGCTATAAGCTGCGCCCCCACATCCTTCCCGTCCACGTAGACCAGCACGATCGGCCTCTTCCACCGGTCGCGCTCGCCTGTGTCCACGATGCGGGCGCCGGGCGCGATGATCGCCGCAAGCCGGTCCTTCGCAGCCTCGGCCCGGAATAGCTCGAGCGGGCATTTCGCGGACCGGAGCTCCGGCGCGTCGATCGGGCCGGCTTCCGAGCGGAGGCGGATGCGCTCGCCGGCGATGTCGAGGCTATCCCCGTCGATGACGCGGATAGGCGTTTTGGCCCCAAGGCTCTGCGATGCCATCGAGATGGCGCCAGCTATGGCCAAGGCCAGCAGCGCGGATCGACCCCGGTGATACCCCATAAACCCTCGCAAGCTCCTGAACATTCTGTCGACCGCCTCGTCGGATCGTAAGTACCTGAGCCTCCGTGAGCCTAGCCTTCATATGGCTCTCGCCGTGGGCATGGCGGCGCTTCCGCTGGCGGTCCAGAAGGTTGGCGGCGTTCGTCGCCAGAAACAGGTGAGCGGGGTTCACGCACGGGGGATTGTCGCACGAATGGCAGACCAGAAGGTTGCCGGGTTCGTGCTTGCAAAAGTGCCGGAACGCGAACCGCTGCGCCTTCTCGACGAAGTCGCCGATTTTGAAGTGGCCGTAGCCTTTCCCGTGCCGAGCCCCGGTCCAAATCCAACAGTCGCCGTCGGGGCCATTCCCGGGCGTCTTGTCGACCTTCTCCATGAACCTGCATTCGATGCTGCAATGGCGAGTGTTCGGATGGGGGTCGTCATAGTCGATCCCGCAGTGAGAGCAGGTGCGGCGGTAAGGCATCGCGTAGCCTCGCAATCAGATATCTGATTGCGACCGTAACTGATATCTGATACGGCTTCAATATCTGATATCAGATTGGGGCCTAGGTGATGGCGAGCGCATTGGACCATGGAGTGCTGAACGTCCCGCTCGCCAAGCGAGGGGACATCGACGCGCAGATCGATCGCCACAAGGCTCAGGTGGCTAGGGAGCGCCGAGCTGCGGATGCGGCGCGCCTTCGTGATACGCGCGCCAAGAAGGCGCGCATCATCGAAGTCCTTGCTGCTCTGCCCGACGTGCGGGTGCTCGCCCTTGCGGCGCCGCTCGGCAAGCGCAAGGCGTCGACCGCGCGCACCGCTCTCGCCTCAGCCGCTAGCGCGAACCCCAATGCATGGCTGGCGGCTCTTGAACGGGAAATAGCGGCATGAGCGGGCACCGCGGCTGGCGCTTCTGCGAAGGGCCATGGGAGAACTCGAAGCTTCCATCGATCACCTGCGACAACCCAACCGGCGGCGACCCGTACGTTCTTTGCCAGATTAGCCGCATCTACGACCCCGACGCGCTGTATGAGCTTTGCTCTCTGGCGAACGGCGTTGACGCTCTGGCGTCCGCAGCGCAGGCGGTCATAGATCGTTGGGAGACGCCGCTTTGGAAGGACGCTGAGCCTACCGGCGCTGTGATTTACCGTCTGCGCGATGCGCTAGCGCGGGTCAGGAGCAAAGATTGACTCCGAACCTGATATCCCGAACACCGGGAGCTATGGGGCGCCCGAAGGTCAATCACGAGCAGATGCCGGCACGGTTCCCGGCTGGCACGTTCGAGCGGATCGACGCTGTTCTGGATGGACAGACACGCACGGCCTTCGTTCAGGAAGCTGTCGAGCGCGAGATCCGGCGTCGCGCGAAGCTGCGGAAGACCGAAGCTCAGGCGAAGCCGCAGTCCTAGGGACGGCCCGCACCTCCGGCTTCGTCTCCCTCGCATAGTCCATGTACGTGCCTGGTGGCTGCTGTGCGAGAGCAGGCGAGGCGAGGGCGATGAGGAGGAGGGCGGGGCGGATCATGGCACACGGAAGATACGCGTGCATCTCCCTTCCGTGAACCGAGCCTTGTACGCCCACCACTGCCCGTCATCGCCTAGGTGGTAGAACTCGATGTCGCCGTGGTGATCAACCGGGACCCACCGTTTATTCTCGCGCATTTGCCAGAAGCCGAGAGGAGCTTGAGCGTCCTCTACCATGCGGTAGTCGCTCTCTTCGTGCAGGAGAGAGCCATCAGCGGTGATTTTCCAGTGCTCCAGATATAACTGGGCGGTCGGCACATCCTTCGTCTGGAAAAGCGTGTCAGGTGGCGGGGCCGGCTCCGGCAGGGGCATCTCGCATCGCATGTAGTCGAACATGCCCATCACTTCTCCCCCATGCTGTCGAGCTGGCGGCGTCCCTTATCCGTGATCGTGGCGAAGACGCTTTCCCCGACGCGCTCTAGCGCTACGACCGCCTTGCGCTCCATTCTGAGCATGACCGGCTCGTAGCAAATGGCCCATCCACCCGCCCAGAACTGGCACCCGTTTTTAAGTGCTTCGCCGCCACGCTCTCTGAGGACGGAGAGCGTCTTGATTTGCTCACGTGATAGCTTGACCTCGATCTCCTCCCGTCCGTCCTGCGGGGTCATGGGCGGCGTCATTCAGCGGCCTCCTCTGAGAGCCACCCGGCGGCTACCGCGCGGGCGTCCGGATCACGCTTGACCTCGATCATCCGCACAGGGCCGCCCGGCTCCTCATCGTCGAACACCCCGACCACCAGACGTCCGGTCGCCCAGGCGAACGTGTCGAGGTCGGTCCGGTGCGCGTAGAGCTTTGGGCCGTCAGCGAACTGCTCGTGGCCATGCACGACGTGGCGCTCACCGTGGCCGCAGTCCGCGGCGCGCGGGTAGAGCATCCACATCACCTTATCCTCGTCCTGCTTATCGAGCGGGACGCCTTCCACTACGCCGGCATGCACGAAGACGCGGTGCTGGTCGACGTGCATCAGCGGGAGCCGATCGATCCACTCGACGTGCTCCTTCGGCACCACGCGCTTGTCGACAAGGCCGCGCTCGGGGTGGCCGTACGACAGCAAGGTCGCTCCCCCTCCGTTCCCGATCCACCACTGCGGATGGAGCGCCGTCGAAAGCGTCTCGACCATCATGGCCTCATGGTTTCCCTTGAGGCAGATCCAGCGCCAGCCCGGGCGCTCAGGCCCGGCCATCAGCCGATCAATGATCTCGCGGCTCTGCGGTCCGCGGTCGACATAGTCGCCCATGAAGACGACGGTGCCGCCGCCGGCATCAGCTTCGATCGCATCGATGGCCGCTAACAGCAGGTCATAGCGGCCGTGCAGGTCAGCGATTGCGTATGTGTTCCCCATCCTCCTCACTCCTCGCCAGAGAGAGCGGGGGAGGGCTCCCACGCGATGTACCTGCCGACGAACTCTCCGGGACCGTACTGGCCCTCAAACCAGTCGAGCATGTCGGCATAGTCGCGGAAGCCATCAGAGCGGGCGAAGGCGTCCTGATCGCGAAGCTCGGACGGCAGCAGATCGACGTTCCCCAGCGTGATCCCTGACCGCCGCAAAGCGCAGTAGGTTGAGACGGTGCAGATCGGGTCGGGCTCGACGAGCTTCCGGCACTCCGGCGTGCGCTGACCGGTATAGAGCTGCAGCCTGTCTCCCGCCTTCGCTCGGTCAGAGCGGCGGATCGTCGAGCGCTTACGGAGCGCTGCAACGTCATCGGCGAAGCGCCCCTTGAAGTTGAACGCGACCATCTCCCTCACCCCTCCCCACGGCTGAAAGGTTTGGGAAGGGAGGTCGCGGAACGCTGATTTCCCAAGGGGGCGTTTGCCCGGTTTGGGAGTGCCAAGCCCTTGATCCTGCTATATCGTTGCGAAACTGCCGGGGTCGCCATTGAAAGCGTGCTGCTCTCAACGCCTTCCGGCTGCGTACGGCTTCATCCGGCAGACTCGATAAGAGAACAGGACGAGCCCCGGGCCCTCAAGACCCGCCGTCGGGGCGCGTC
>JAEZBT010000244.1 GCA_023426865.1 Actinomycetes bacterium | reverse complement strand
CTGTCGTGACCATCGTGCCCGGGGTGACGCCACTCCGGCATCACGACCCGCTCTGGTCCCACGCGCCGCCCGGGGCGACCAGGCCGACGGCGCGGGGCCGGGAGCGCGCGGGACCGGCGGGCGCCGTCGGGTCAGCCGAGCGTCACGAGCACGTGCACGCGGGCGCCCGCCGGGGCGGCCGGCACCGGGGCGCCCGGGTCGCGCGGTACGCCGTCGACCACGAGCGACGCCACCCCGTGGCTCACGTGGGCGGGGTTGCGCACCTCGATGTCGTAGGTCGCCCCGCGCCACACGCGCTGCACGTCGAAGCCGTCCCAGTGCCGCGGCACCGACGGATCGACGACCAAGCCGTCCAGGCCGGGCCGCACGCCCAGCACGTACTTGGTGACGGCGGTGTACATCCACCCGGCGGTGCCCGTCAGCCACGGGTTCTGCGCCTTGCCGAACCACTCGTGGTCGCGGCCGTAGATGAACTGCACATACGCGTACGGCTCCGCGCCGCGCACCTCGATGGCGTCGTTCTGGTGGTAGGGGCAGATCGCGTCGTAGAAGGCCACCGCCTCATCCCCGCGACCCAGCAGCGCCTCGGCGATGATCGGCCAGGCGTTCGGGTGGGAGAAGATCGCGGCGTTCTCCTTGATGCCCGGGTAGACCCGCGTCACGAAGCCCACCGTGTCGTCGACCTTCGTGAACGCCGGCCAGTTGAGATGGTTGCCGTACCGGGAGCCGAGCAGCCGGCGCACGGCGTCCATCGACGCCCGCCCCCGCTCCGGCGTCGTGATCCCCGCGATGACCGGCCACGCCTGGTGCTCGAGGAAGATCTTGCCCTCGTCGTTGGCGGCCGAGCCGATCGTCACGCCGTCGCGCGTGAACCCCCGGATCCACCACTCCCCGTCCCACAGCTCGGTGTCCGCCACGCGCGCGATCCGCTCGAGCTCGGCCTCGAGGCGCGCGACGTCGTCGGCGCGGCCGAGGGGGCGGGCGACGTCGAGCAGCGCGCGGATCGCCCAGGCGTGCAGGAAGGTGACGAGCGCCGTCTGCCCGCCGCCGAGGTTGAGGCAGTCGTTCCAGTCGGCCCGCAGGCCCAGCGCGACGCCGTTCGCGCCGACCTGCGCCGAGGAGAAGTCGATCGCCCGCAGCAGGTGCTCGTAGACCGTCGCCGGTGTGCCCTCGGCGAAGGGGACCACCTCGTCGAGGAAGGCGACCTCGCCCGTCTCCTTGACGTACTCGACGACGGACGGCACGAGCCACAGGTGGTCGTCGGAGCACGTGTCGGCCAGGCCGTGGATGAGGTCGCCGCGCGAGCGCGTGGGCACGATCGTCGGGCTCGGCACGTCGGGGAGCCGCGGGGCGTCCGGGTCGAACGCGGCCGGGTCGAACAGGTGCAGCCCGTAGCCGGCCTCGGTCTGCGCCCGCAGCAGCTCGACGATCCGCTGCCGCGTCTTCGTCGGGTTCGAGTGGATGACGCTCATGACGTCCTGCGCGGTGTCCCGGTACCCCAGCCCGGCCCGGCCCCCGACCTCGACGAACGACGCGAAGCGCGACCACTGCACACAGGTCTCCGCCTGGAGCAGCGTCCAGGTGTTGATCATCGTGTCCATGGCCTCGTGCGGCGTCCGGATGCGCAGACGGTCCTGCTTGGCGCGCCAGTACGCCCCCAGCCGCGCCCGCTCGGCGTCGACGGTCGCGAGGTCGGCGTACTTCTCCCGCATCGCCCGCCCGACGGCGTCGCGCGAGCCGTAGCCGAGCAGGAACACCAGACGCGTGGACTCCCCCGGCTCCAGGGGAACCTTGTGCAGCAGCGCGCCGCACTGGTTCTGGGTGGTCCCGGAGCTGTTCGAGCCGACACCGCGCTCGACGGCGACCGGGTTCGCCTCGCTGCGGTACGGGCCGATGAACTCCTCGCGCAGGGCGTCGTAGGAGTCCGGCGTCCGGCTCGAGGCGAAGAAGTGGAACGTCCACGGCTCGTAGTGGAAGTCCTCCTCGATGATCCCGTCGGCGTAGGACGAGCCCGACGCGTACAGGGACATCTGGAGGTTCTCGTTGTCGATCGTGATGGTGTGGAAGCTGAACTCCACGTACCCCGCGACGGTGAGGTCGCGCCGCGCGTCGGAGTCGTTGGTCACGACGACGTCCCACACCTCGACGTCGTCGTCGAGCGGGACGAAGACCGTCTGCGTCGCGTGCACGCCGCGGTAGGCCGACTCGAACCGCGTGTAGCCGAGCCCGTGCGCGGCCGTGTACTCCGCCCCGCCGACGACGCCGTCGGCGGCCAGGGGCTTGCCGACCGGCTGCCAGGAGACCGACCAGACGTCGCCGTCGGCGTCGTCGCGCAGGTAGACGTAGTGCCCGGGCCGGTCGAGGGGGACACCGTTCGGGCGGAAGCGCGTGATCCGGCCCTGCTGCGACGACCGGTGGTAGGAGTACCCGCCGCCGTTGTGCGACAGCACCGTGCACAGGTTCTTGGTGCCGAGGTAGTTGGTCCAGGAGACCGGCACGTCGGGTCGCTCGATGACGTACTCGTCGGCCGCGACGTCGAAGTGTCCGTAGCGCATGGGCGTCCTGTCGGTTCCGGTGGGCGGGCGGGGGCGTCGCGTCCTCAGACGCCGGCGGTGACGAAGCGCTCGAGCCACGCGAGCATCTCGCGCGCCTTGTCGGTGGTGTCCGCCTCGACGGACATCCGCAGCAGCGGCTCGGTCCCCGAGAACCGCAGGAGGGCCCAGTTGTCGTTCTCGAGGTAGAGCTTCACCCCGTCCAGGTGCCCGACGCGCACCACCGGGTACGGCCCGATGTGCGTGAGCGGCTCGGCGGCGAGGCGCCGCGGCACGGCGAGGCGCATGTCCGGCGTCGACGGCACTGCGGCCTCGAGCGTGTGCAGCCTCCCGGTGATGGCGTGCACCGTCTCGAGCAGCTGGGAGATCGTCCGCCCGGTCCGCGCGAGCATCTCGACGACCAGGGCGCAGGCGAAGATGCCGTCCTTGCCGAGCAGCCAGCCGCGGATGGTCAGGCCGCCCGACGACTCCCCGCCGAGCACCGCCCCGATCTCCTCCATGCCGGCCACGACGTGCTTGAACCCGACCTTGACCTCGCGCGACTCCTCCCCGAAGTGCGCGGCCAGCCGGTCCAGCAGGTGCGTGGTCGCGAGGTTGCGCACGACGCCGCCGCGCTCGCCGCGCACCTCGTGCAGGTACCAGTACAGGAGCAGCAGGAGGTCGTTGGTCGACACGTACTGACCGCGCTCGTCGACGATGCCGATGCGGTCGGAGTCGCCATCGGTCGCCAGGCCGAGCTGGTAGCGCCCGGGCTCGTCGCGGATCATCCCGATCAG
The DNA here is from genome assembly GCA_023426865.1 of Actinomycetes bacterium. Classification (GTDB taxonomy): domain Bacteria; phylum Actinomycetota; class Actinomycetes; order Actinomycetales; family Cellulomonadaceae; genus Actinotalea. The sequence continues at coordinate 7,960 of JAEZBT010000244.1, read as the reverse complement.
CGCCGACAGCCTGTGCAGGTCAGGGGCCGGCGCGATGCCGCCGAACAGCGGGTTGTGCGCCGCGTGGATGAAGTCGGCGCGCACGCGCATGTCCGACAGGATCGTGCCGAGCGTGAGCTGGGAGGTCCCGTACATCGGGTCCACGACGACGCGCAGCTCCGACCCGCGGGCCGCCTCCACGTCGATGATCTGCTCGATCGCGTCGATGTACGGCTCCGTCAGCGGCCGCTCGTCGATCATCCCGGCGCGCCGCGCGAGGTCGATGTCGAGCGTGATGACGTCGCGCACGCGCATCGCGTTCGCCTCGTCCTGGTACCGGTCCGTCTCCTCGTCGAGCGGCAGGGAGCCGTCGGCGCGGAAGACCTTGATCCCGTTCCACTCCGGCGGGTTGTGGCTCGAGGTGACGATGATCCCGTAGGCCGCCCCGAGGTGCGGGGCCGCGAACGTCACGAGCGGCGTCGGGACGTCGTCGGGCAGGAGGCGGACCGGGACGCCGTTGCCCGCGAACACCTCGGCCGCCGCGATCGCGGAGTCCCGCGAGAGGAAGCGCCGGTCCCCGCCGATGACGACGCCGCGCTCCTCCATCCCCTGGCGCACCACCTCGTTCGCGATCGCCTGGGTGAGCCGGCGGACGTTGGCGAGCGTGTAGCCCTCGCCGATGACGGCGCGCCAGCCGCCGGTGCCGAAGACGATCCGCGTGTCGGTGTTCTTGCGCGGCACGAAGAGCCGCTTGAGCACGATGTCCTCGGCCGCGGCGAGCTCCGCGGTGGTGTTGATTCCCTGCACCTCGTCGGTGTCGCGGATCTGGTAGGCCGCGATCTCGAGGCCGCGAGCGATGACGCGACGTGCCAGGTCGGTCAGCCGGTGCTCGCCGACCGCCGCCATGGCGTCCAGCTCCTCGAACAGCAGGGACGGCGCCGCGACGTACGCGCCGACGTTGATCTCGACGGCCCCCTCCCGCGGGCCGGCCTCGTCCTCGGCGATGGCGACGATGCGACCCGCCTCGCGGACGACCCGGCCGTACGCGGGGTCGGGCGCCTCGACGGACGCCGTGAGGATCGACAGCGCCACCCGCTTGAGCTCGTGGCGGGTCAGCAGTCCCAGCAGCGACTCGACCCGCAGCAGGGGCGTGTCCGCGTACGTGACCAGCACCCGGTCCACGCCCGGCCCGACGGCGTCCCGCGCGGCCCGCGTCGCGTCGCCCGTACCGAGGCGCTCGGCCTGCTCGACGTAGGTGAGGTCGTCGCCGAGCAGGTCGCGCAGGTCGTCGTCCCCCGGCGCGACCACGACGACGATCCGGTCGGCCGGGACCAGCGCCCGGACGTTGGCGAGGGCGACCTGCGCCACCGTCGAGTCACCGAGGGGCCGGGTGAGCAGCTCGCGCGCGGCGGCGTCCTGCCCGGCCGCGAGCACGATGGCCGCCCTGGTGGAGGACCGACGAGCGCTCGGGACCATGACGCCTCCGGGTGTGCTGCCGACGGGCGGTGCGCATGCCCGCCCGGGACGTTTTGTTAGGAAGACTTACTAACACAGATCATGCCATCATCGGGCGCAGAACTCCACCACCATGGCGGGGCGGACGGCCGTCGCGTGTCCGACCACGCAGAGTCCGCTCAGGAAGGGGCGGTCACCCGGCTGCGCTCGTCCGCGACGGAGCCGAGCCGGCGCACCGCCCGGGCCGGGACGCCGGCGTACAGCGTGTGCGGTGCGCAGTCGTCCGTGACCACGGCGCCGGCCGCCACCACGGCCCCCTCCCCGATCGTCACGCCCGGGAGCACGGTCGCCCGGGCGCCGATCCAGACGCCGTCGCCGACCGTGACGGGGCGGACCGTCATCGGCCCGGCGCGGCGCTCGGGACCGCCGAGCTCGTGGCTGCTCGTCACGAACGAGACCTGCATGGCGATCGCACACCGCTCCCCGATGGTGATCGGCGCCCACGTGTCGAACAGGCAGTGATGACCGATGTAGGTCCCGCGGCCGACACGAACCCGCGAGGACCCGAACCACACGCGCGACGCGACGCTGCACCGCTCGACGGGCATCCCGACGGCGCGCAACGCGAGCCAGCGGGCGCGGGTGGGCACCAGCGGCGAGGCGATGACGGCGTTCAGCGTGACGTCGCGGACGACGCCCAGCACGACCCGACGGAGCGCACGGTAGGGGCTCACCGCCTCGACGCTACCGACGATCGGCGGCTGCGCGACCCGAGGGCGGGTTCGAGAACCCGCACGACCCGCGGAGCGGACGGCCAGACGTGTGACCTGCGTCACGGTTACGCTCGGTGTGTGAGCGACGACGGTCAGGTGTCCCGGCGCCGTGACGCGCGGCGGAACCACGCCGCACTCGTGGCCGCGGCCGAGGTGGAGTTCGCGACCGAAGGACCCGACGTCCCGCTCGACGCCGTGGTCCGGCGGGCCGGCGTGGGGCGCGGCACGCTCTACCGACACTTCAACGGCCGGATCGACCTCGCGGCGGCGGTGTACGAGCGGCACATCAGCGAGCACGAGACCTACGCGGTCGAGCACCAGGACGAGCCCGACCTGCTCTTCCGCCTGCTCGACCGGATGGCCGAGGTCCAGGCGCGCACCCGCGGCGTCATCCTCGTCCTCGCGCGCGAGCCCGAGGGCGAGGCCCAGATCGAGCGCCTGGTCAGCCGGTTGCGGGTGGTCTTCGAGGCGACCCTGGAGCGGGCCCGCGACGCCGGCCTGGTCTCCCCCGACGTGACCGTCGACGACCTCCTGCTCGTGCTGGCGATGGTCGAGGGTGCGCTCGTCGGAGCCCGGCTCGAGGGCGCGCCCGCGATCGCGCGGCGCGTGGTCGAGCTCGTCACCCCGGCCCTGCGCACGGGGCCCGGGCTGGGCGCGGTCCCGGTGTCACCCCCGCAGCCCGCCCGCGCCTGATCTGCTCGACGGGCGCTCGCACGGCCCCCGCGGGAGTGTCCTCGCAGATCGGTCGTCCCATTCCTCCATTTTCACCCATTTGGGCATTGTGTCCAAAGTGTGAAGATGTCACGCTCGTGATCATTCAGTCCCTCGCGCCCGCGGCCCGCGCCCCGGTGACGCGCGGCGGCGGGCTGGAAGCCGGTGGTCCTTGTGAACGCTCCCCGCCACCTCGACAGGTCGATCAGAGACCGCCGCGGCCACACCCTCGCGCCCACTGCCTGCGTTGCCTTCGGCACCGCCTTGGCGGTGGTGCTCGTCGGACTCGCGTCGCCCGTGACTGCGGCCCCTGGGGACCCGACGGCGGGGAACCCGGTGCCGGCCCCGGGAGCCACCGGCGTGGCCGTCGCACCCGGGCTCTCGGTCGACGTCACCGCGGCAGGTGCAGCCGACGTCGACGTGACCTTCCACGGGCGGACCGCCGGCGGCGACACCGAGCCGTTCAGCATCGTCGTCATGCCCGACACCCAGAACTACACGGCCAACGACACCGCCCTGGCGACGATGCAGCAGCAGGTGAGCTGGATCCTCGACCAGCGGGAGGCGCGCAACATCCAGGCCGTCGTGCACACCGGGGACATCCAGAACAACGTCACCACCGGCGAGTGGGCCCGCGCGACCACGGCGCTCGCACCGCTGCGCCGGGCCGACCTCGCGCTCGCGGTCACCCTCGGCAACCACGACTACGACTCGATCCGCGGCGACACCTCACGGTCGTACGCCGCGGCGAGCAGCTTCGACGCCGCGTTCCCGGTCGCGCCCGCCGAGGGCTCGCTCCAGCAGTTCGGGTGGGCCGGCGGCTACCTCGGTGACCCGAACGACGCGGTCACCGTCGACCAGGACGAGGACCTCACCGACCGCGGCTGGAAGGACAGCTACGTCCTCGTGTCGGCCGGCGGGGTGGACCTCGTCATCATCTCGGTCGAGTTCAACATCCCCGACGAGGCCCTCATGTGGGTCGAGGGTGTGCTCGCCCAGTACCCGGACCGGCTCGCCGTCCTCAACACCCACCAGTGGCTCGAGGACGACGCGAGCAGCTCCATGAGCACCTCGGGCGCCACGGCCGCGTGGAACACCCTGCGGGACAACTGCAACCTGCGCCTGATCGTCTCCGGCCACAACCACAGCAGCGGCGGCGAGGCCTACCGCCAGGAGACGAACACCTGCGGCGACCCGGTGCAGATGCACATGGCCGACTACCAGAGCCGCACGAACAACGGCAACGGCTGGCTGCGCCTGCTGACCTTCGATCCCGAGGCCGACACGTTCACCGTCCAGACGTACTCGCCGCTGCTCGACCAGTGGGAGACCGACGCCGACAGCGCGTTCACCCACGCGCTGACGATGAGCAGCACCGAACCCGGCGAGTGGCAGACGCTCGGCACGACGACGGTCGCCGGCGGCACCGGCACGGCCTCGATCACGTGGCCGGGGCTGAGCACCGCGACGGCCTACGAGTGGTACGTCGACCTCGACGACGGCACGACGCAGTCGAGCACGTCCGACACCCCCTGGGCCTTCACGACCCGGACGGGGCCGCCCGCGACGCCCGCCGGCCTGACCCTCGAGGCCGACGGCGCCACCAGCGCCACCGCCACCTGGCACGCCGCCACCTACGCGACCTCCTACGAGCTCGCGATCGACGGCGACACGGCGCACCCGCAGTCGAGCGCGACGACGTCCGCGACGCTCACCGGACTCACCACCGGCCAGGAGACCTGCATCCAGGTGCGCGCCGTCAACGGTGACGGCGTCTCCGCCTGGTCCGACGAGGCCTGCGCGACACCGACGGCACAGCCCGACTGGGTGGCCTACATCGACACGTACGGCACGAGCAGCGACGGCACGCACCCGAACGCGCTGCGCTGGACCAGCCTCCCGAGCTCGACCACCACGCTGAAGGACGTCGTGGACGGCGAGGCCATCGACGGGGTGGGCGTCCAGGTCGCCACGTCGGGGACGGTCAGGGGCTACTCCAACGGAGCCGACGCGGCCGCCACGACCGACGCCGCGCAGGAGTTCGACGGCTTCGTCGACCTGGCCGGCAGCTACAACATGACGACCAGCAGCTCGTCGATGACGATGACCTTCACCGGTCTCGACCCCGGACGGACGTACACCCTGGTCGCGACGAGCAACCGCGACGACCCCGACTACGACGAGCGCACGTCGACCTTCGCGCTGCAGAGCGCGGACGCCTTCACCAACGCGTCGTCGGCGGGCACCACCGCGATCGGCGACGGCAGCCGGGTGCGGTTCTCGACCGGCAACAACACGGCGAACGGCTTCGTCGCACGCTGGACCGGCATCCAGCCGGGTGCCGACGGCTCGATCGTCCTGGGGGCCGAGTTCGGGAACAGCGACGGCACGGCCTACGGACCGGGGGCGGTGAAGCTCGCGCTCGAGTCGGACCCGACGGCGCCGCCGTCGACGCCCGCGAACCTCGTGGCCGGCAGCGCGAGCGACACCTCGGTCGCCCTGTCCTGGGCCGCGGTCGGCTCCGCGACGTCGTACGAGCTCGCGATCGACGGCGACACCGCCGACCCGATCACCGAGTCCGGGACGTCGCACACGCTCACCGGGCTGACGACGGGCGTCGAGGTCTGCGCCCAGGTACGCGCCCGCAACGCGAACGGCGTGTCCGCGTGGTCACCGGCGTCGTGCGCGACGCCCGGCCTGTGGACCGCGTACATCGACACCAACAGCAGCGGCGGCAGCTCGCCGGCGGGCGCGGTCTCGCTCTCGTCGTCGCAGGTCACCAGTGGTTCGACCGTCGGGCTGAAGGACTTCGCGACGGGCTCGCCGCTCGCCGGGATCCAGATGGTGACCGCGTCGTCGGGCCTGACCGCCTCCTCGTCGGGAGGGCACGGCGTCACCCCGACGGGCGGCGACGCCTTGGCGGTCTTCGGCGGCAAGGTCAACGTGGCCGGCACCTACCGGATGACCTCGTCGAGCACCATGACGTCGACCTTCACGGGCCTGGACCCGACCCGCACCTACGAGCTGGTCACGACCGCGAACCGCGACGACGCCGACTACACGGCCCGGACCTCGACGTTCGCGCTGGAGGACGCGGACGCGTTCGTGAACGCCTCGTCCACCGGGACGGGGGCGGCTCCGACCGATGCGGCGACGACCTTCGTCACCGGTGACAACACGACCAACGGCTACGTCGCGCGCTGGACGGGCATCAGCCCCGGGGCCGACGGCGTCCTGCGGCTGGCCACGCAGTTCGGCACCAGCTCCGGGACCGCCTACGGCGCGGCCGCGATCATGCTCCGGCTCGAGCCGCCGGCGGTGGTCCCGGACACGACACCACCGGTCATCACCCTGACCGGCCCGGCCGCCGTGACGCTCACGGTCGGCGACGCCTGGACCGACCCGGGTGCCACCGCGGTCGACGACCGCGACGGCGACCTGACCGCCGCCATCGTCACCACCGGCACCGTCGACCCGGCCGCCGCCGGGGACTACACGCTCAGCTACGACGTCAGCGACGCCGCCGGCAACGCGGCCACCACCGTCACCCGCACGGTCACGGTCGAACCCCTCCCGCCGGACACGACACCACCGGTCATCACCCTGACCGGGCCCGCGACGTTCACGGTGAGCGTCGGGGACGCGTGGACGGACCCGGGTGCCACCGCGACCGACGACCGCGACGGCGACCTCACCGCCGCCATCGTCACCACCGGCACCGTCGACCTCACCACGGCCGGGGACTACACGCTGAGCTACGACGTCTCCGACGCCGCCGGCAACCACGCGACCACGGTCACGCGCACCGTGACGGTCGAGGACGTGATCCCGGACGACACGACGCCGCCGGTCATCACGCTGACCGGCCCGGCCACGGTGACCCTCACGGTCGGCGACGCCTGGACGGACCCGGGTGCCACCGCGGTCGACGACCGCGACGGCAACCTGACCGCCGCCATCGTCACCACCGGCACCGTCGACCCGGACACGGTGGGCGACTACACGCTGAGCTACGACGTCTCCGACGCCGCCGGCAACGCGGCCACCACCGTCACCCGCACGGTCACGGTCGAACCCGTCCCGGCCGACACGACCCCGCCGGTCATCACCCGGACCGGCCCGGCCACCGTGACCCTCACCGTCGGCGACGCCTGGACCGACCCCGGCGCGACCGCAACCGACGACCGCGACGGCAACCTCACCGCCGCCATCGTCACCACCGGCACCGTCAACCTCACCAGGGCCGGGACCTACACGCTCCGCTACGACGTCACCGACGCCGCCGGCAACCACGCGACCACGGTCACCCGCGCGGTCACGGTCAAGGCGATCGTCATCCCGCCGGGAGCCGTGACCGTCGAGCTGGCGAGCGCCATCGTCCACGCGCTCTACGCGGACCTCCTCGGCCGCAGACCCGACCCGACCGGCCTCGCCACCTGGACCCGGGCCCTGCTGGACGGGGTCAGCCAGGCTGAGGTCGCTCAGCGGATCATGTACTCCGACGAGTACGTCGTGCGGCGGATCCGCCTGGCCTACGCGGACGTCCTCGACCGCGGGCCGGACACCGCTGGGGCGCAGTCCTGGTTCGCGGCCGCGCGGGCGGGACTCATCGGGCTGGACGACGTCCAGCGTGCCTTCCTGCTCAGCAGCGAGTACTACGCCCGCGCAGGCGGCACGCCCGCGACCTTCGTGGCAGCCCTCTACACGACGGTGCTGCACCGGACGGCCGGGCCCGCCGAGATCCAGGGCTGGCTCCGGGTCTACGACGCCCACGGCCGCGCGACCGTCGTGGACGGCATCTGGTTCTCGCCGGAGGCACGCCGCGGCCGGGTGGGCGCGTACTACCAGGGCTTCCTCGGACGTACGGGGGATGCGGGCGGCCTGGCCACATGGGTGGAGGTCGGCCGATCACGCGGTGAGCACCAGGTCCGCATGGGGATACTCGGATCGACCGAGTACCGCAACCGCTCGCTGCTCAGGTTCATCTGAGCCGAGCCGCCGGTAACGGACCTCACCGCCGCCCACGGCGCCCCACCACACGG
>JAEZBT010000141.1 GCA_023426865.1 Actinomycetes bacterium | reverse complement strand
TCACGCCGATAATGATGAGCCCTGTGAAGATAAGGCGGACGCCGGCCCCGAAGCCGTATGTGTTGAGCATCGACACCACCAGAAACATGAAGAGAGACGCTCCCCAGATCCCCGGCACGTTCGAATTCCCTCCAGCGACTGCCGTGCCACCGATGACCACGACGGCAATGGACATCAGCAGATACTCAGCCCCCATGTTGAGAGCAGCCCCACCGGAAAAACTGGCGAGCAGGTATCCGCACAGCGAGGCAAGAACGGCGCAAAGAACATAGGTGATGAAGCGCGTGCCATCGACGGGAATGCCGGCCATCCTCGCTGCGAACGGACTCTGCCCGATCGCCGAGATCCATCGGCCGTAGATCGTCTTCTCCAGCAGGACCCAGGCGATGACCGACAGCGCTGCTGCCACAATCGCAACGTTTGGAACACCGAGCGTGTAGGAGGTGCTGAAATCCGCCAGTGCCTCCGGAGGCTTGATGCGCAAACCGCGATTGGTCCAGATTGCTGAAGACTGCACGATGAAACTCATCGACAGCGTGGCAATGATCGGCGGGATTCGCAGCAGCTTGATGAGGGCAAAATTGGCCACGCCGATCGCAATGCCGATGGCTATCGCCAGGATCAGGCCAAGCAGGATCATGCTGTCCTGGACGTCCATGACTTTGAGAGCGACGGTGCCGGAAAGGGTCATGGTGGCGGGAACGGAAAGGTCGATATTGCCTGGGCCGAGCGTGATCACGAACATCTGCCCGATCCCGACCACGACCGAGAAAGCGGCAAAAGTCAGCGCGGCCTGCGTCAGCCCCAGCGAACTTGAGCCGCCCGTGAACAGGACTGTGACGACCCAAACGATGACCGTCGCAGCAAAAGACCAGATCCACGGCTTGCCGGAGAGGCTGTTCAACATGATCACCGCCCCTTCTCCCGCTTTTCCATCCGGTTCAATGCAAGCCGCATCGCAAGCACGATGATAAGGATCGCTCCCTGCGCACCGATCTGCCAGTCAGGCGAGATGCGCATGAAGGAGAGGAAGGATCCGGCGAGCGTGAGCGTCAGAGCCCCGATCACCGCGCCTACCGGGGATACGCGCCCGCCAACAAATTCGCCGCCGCCGAGGATCACCCCGGCAATGGACAGCAGCGTATAGCGAAGCGCAATGTTCGCGTCGGCGGACGTGGTGAGCCCCACGAGCGCGATCCCTGCCAGCAAGGCGAAGAAGCCCGCAAGCGCATAGGCTCCCGCGCGGATGCCGATGACCGACCACCCCGCCCTTTCCACCGAGCGCATGTTGCCCCCAACGCCCCGGATCAACACGCCGAATGTGGAGCGCATGACGAGAACATGCGTCAGGACAGCAATCACGAGACTGGCAACGATCGCCATCGGAACGTAAGGCGGCTTCGCGGTCATCAGCGCCCGGGCCCAATCCGGCGCCGCGCCTCCCGGTGATGGCAGCATGAGGACGGCGAGACCTGCCCACACGAAGCTCATCCCCAGCGTCACAACGATCGAAGGTAGCTGCCGCAGGTGAATGACCACGCCGAGCGCGGCGTAGACGGCAATGGCACCGGCCAAGATCAGTATCCCGATGGCAGGCGAGGCCTGCAGGAAGGTGGCGGTAACGCAGGCGCAGAAGCTGACGAACGCTCCCATGGAGAGGTCAAGATCGTTGACCGCCATGACGAGCATCTGAGCCACGGTCGCGAGCGCGATGGGTACTGCCAGGTTGAACAGGAGGTTCAGGCCCGTATAGCTCATGGCCCGCGGCTGCATGTAGAAGACCGCGGCAAGAAGCACGGCCAGCGAGACCGCCGGCAGTATCGTCCTTATGGCGCCCGAAGAGAGCTTCATGCCGCTTCACCTCCTGCGAAGGAGGCTGCCAGCACGTTCTCCTCGCTGACGTCTTCACCAGTGAGATGGGCCGCAATCGCCCCGTCACGGAAAACATAGACGCGATCACAGAGGCAGATCTCGTCCATTTCGGTGGAGTACCAGATAAAGGTCCGGCCGTTCTCGGCCTCCGCGCGCAGAATGTCGTAAACCTCCTGCTTGGTTCCAATGTCCACGCCCCGCATCGGATCGTCCATGAGAACCACCTTGGCAGAGGTTGCAAGGGCGCGGGCAAAGAGGACCTTCTGCTGGTTTCCGCCCGACAGAGACAGGATTGGATTGTGCATGTTCGGGGTTCGTATCTCGATCCGCTTCTTCCAGCCTTCGCTGACCCGATCTTCCTGTTCAGCGTCGATCAGATTGCGCGACGAGAGCGTCTTCAGGGAGGAAATGCTGAGGTTCTTCAATATGCGCCTGAGCGGGAACGTACCGTTCAATCCGCGGTCTCCTGCCACGAAAGCCATCTTCGGCTCGCGCACTGGCAGCCAGTTGCTGTTCGCCGACAGATAGAGATCGAGGAGTGCCTCGGTCTGTCCGTGCCCACCCAGGCCAGCAAGACCGATGATCTCGCCCTCGAATGCCTCAAAGCGCGTGTCGGAGGCAGACGCCGCAGGAACGGACAGGATCGGTGTTCGCCGTTCGCGACCGAAGACGCGCCTTTCGGCGCGCTCCCGCACGACGCTCCCCATGGTTTCGACGAGACGTCGCGTATCGAACTCCCGGGCAGCCCTGTCGGCGACCACTTTGCCGTCCTTCATCACGACGATCCGGTCGGAGGTTGAGAGAATTTCACCTAGGATGTGTGAGATCAGCAGCACGGAGCCCCCTGAGCCGACGAACCTCCGCACATAGGCCATGAGCTGCCCGGCAAGAGCAGCAT
>JAEZBT010000399.1 GCA_023426865.1 Actinomycetes bacterium | reverse complement strand
GCCTGCGCCTCGTCGGTCTGCGGTGGCGACGCGCCGCTCCCACGACCCGGCCGGAGCCGGTCACGGAACCGGTCGCGCCGTGACGGGCGGTGGCGCGCTCCTGGCGACCGTGGCGATCGAGCTGCCGCTCTGGGTCGCAGGCCTGGTCGCGCTGCGGGTGTGCGGGCCGCTGCGCGCGGTGCTCCTCGGCGTCGGTGTCAACCTGCTGACGCACCCGGTGCTGTGGCGGGCCCTGGACCCGGCGCCGTCGCTCGGGGTGCTCCTGGCCGCGGAGGCGTGCGTCGTCGTCATTGAGGCCGCAGTCGTGCGGCTCGCGTCCGGCCGGGGCGCGGGGAACGCGCTGCTGGTCGCGCTCGGCACCAACGCAGCGTCCCTCGCGCTCGGGCTCGCGGTCGCCGCGACCGCATGAGCGGCCGGGCGAGGTCGACGGCCGGGGTCAGCGGCCGCCCCGCCGCCGGAGCACGACCGTCGTCACCACGGCGAGCACGACGAGCACGGCCGCGCCGACGAGGAGGGGGAGCACCCAGTCGCCCGAGCTCAGGTCCACCGGCTCCGGTTCCGGAGGGATGTCGCCCGGCAGGGCGAGGAGGACGGCGACGAGGGCGGCGGGGGTCACGACGCCACGCTAGCCAGCCGGGGGCCGCAGCGTCTGGCAGTTCGGTGGACACGGGCTGCTAGCGTGACGCGCGGCATCACCGATGGGAGAGCGCACCCGTCCCTGAGCTCGATCATGGAGGATCTGTGCCGCTCATCGCCCATCGCGTGCGCGCATCCGTCGTCGTCGCCTACGTCGCGTTCGTCCTCACGGGGGTCAGCGCGAGCGTCGCCGCCGTGGTGCTCCCGGCGCAGATCATCGACTACGGAGTCGACCGGCGCACGCTCGGCATCACGTTCTTCACCTTCTCGGCGGGGTTCTTCCTCGCCGGCGCGACCACGGGCTGGCTGATGGAGCGCCTGGGCACGCGCCTGGCGCTCGTGGTCGGCAGCGTGGCGTACGTCGCCGGGGCGATGGTCATGGCGGCGCGTCCGTCGTTCGTCGCGCTCGTCGTGGTGCAGCTCCTCGCCGGGTACGGGACGGGCATCGTCGAGTCGGTCCTCCAGGCCTACCTCGCCGGTCTGCCGTCGCAGACGGCGCGCCTGAACCTGCTGCACGGCTTCTTCGGCGTCGGTGCCCTGATCGGCCCGCTCGCGGCGACCTGGGTGCTCCACCGCACGGAGTGGACGGTGGTGTGGCTGCTGCTCGGGCTTCTTGCCGTGCCCGTCGGCGTCGCGTACGCCGCGACGTTCCCGGGGCGGAACGACCTCCGGCGCGACGACGCCGACGAGGTGCTCAAGGCGCACCAGGCGCCGATGTCCGGCACCCGGCTGCTCAGCGCGACGGCCCGCGAGGTGGGCGTCGTCCTGGCAGCCGTCTTCCTCACCGTGTACGTCGGCATCGAGATGAGCCTCGGGAACTGGGGCGTCGACTACCTGATCCGGCACCACGACCTGAGCACGACCTTGGCCGGGGGCTCGGTCAGCGGCTACTGGCTCGGGCTCACCATCGGCCGGTTCGTCATCAGCCCGACCGCCGCGCGGCTGCGGTGGACCGTCGCCCGGATGACCGCGGTGTGCCTGATCGGCGTCGTCGTGTGCGGCGCTCTGGTCTCGGCCACGCCGGTCGGCGTGGGGGCGACCATCGGGTTCGCGCTCCTCGGGTTCTTCCTCGGGCCGCTCTTCCCGACGGCCGTCGCCGTCGTGCCTGAGCTCACGTCGCCGCGCCTGGTGCCGTCGGCGGTCGGGCTCATGAACGCGGTCTCGGTCATCGGCGGGTCGGCGCTCCCGTGGCTCGCGGGGACCATCGGCGACACGATCGGCATCTGGACGCTTCTGCCGTTCGCGACGGGCCTCGCCGTCGTCCAGCTCGTCCTGTGGCGGGCCGTGGTGCGCCGGATGCGCAACCCCGAGCTGCTCGCGCACGTCGACTGACCACGAAGGGGAGGCCGCGCCGTCCGGCTGTCGGGTCAGGAGCGCTGGCCCTCCTGCCGCTCGGCATCCTGCTCCTCGCGGTACTCGAACTCAGCCGGGTCCACCCCCTGCTCGACGAGCAGCCGGTCGATCTTCGCCTCGATGCGCTCGTTGCCCTCCTTCGACTGCGACGAACCCCAGAAGAAGAACATCGCGAGGCCGGCGGCTTGCCAGACGAGCTGCAGGAACTCCGACTGCCAGTTCTCGAAGGTGGAGGAGAAGAACGCCGGCCAGAACTGTGCGAGGTCGAACGCCTCGCCGTGCGTCGCGGCGTCGTTGCGCATCTCGACCATCTGGAACACCAACTGACCGACCCACGAGAGCAGGAACAACGCGCCCGTGACGACGCCGAACGAGTACGCGGTGAAGAACCTGGGACGGTTCGGCCGATCGGCCATGGTGCCTCCTCGATCGCCGGCGTCGGTCAACGCCACCCGGGACGGGACTGGGCCGCGGTACCGGCCCTCGCGCGCGGCGCCGTCAGACGGCGACGCCGGCGCGGTCGACCCTGCGGTGGAACCGGACCCCGACGAGCCCGCCGAGGACCGCGCCGACGAGGGCCAGTGCCGCGGCGGCGACCGCTGCCACGACACCCGCAGTGGTGAGGTCCCCCTCGTCCACGGGGATCCGCGGGAACAGGTTGACCTGGGCGAAGAGGTTGTACTCGTTGCCGACGGCGAGCGTCAGCACCGCGATGACCGCCGCGACGACCAGCGCCCACAGCCACACGGCGAGACCTTGCTTCGCCCCGTCGAACCGCGCCATCCGACCCGCGACGTAGCCGCCGCAGTAGTAGGCGACGAGCACGAGCACGCTGACGATGACGGCCCCCCAGAGCCCGATCGTCGCCACGTCGTCAGACTCGACGTCGGTGTCCGTGCCGATGCCCACCGCCGCGCCGGCGGCGGCGACGAGAGCCGTGAGGATCACCGCCGTCCCGGCGGCCGCGAGGAAGCCGAAGAAGGCGGCGCCGAGCTTCATCCCGCCGAACGCCTCGCGCTGGCGGGCCACCTCGGCCCGGGCCAGGGCGACCCGGTCCTCGGCGGGAAGGCGGTCCTCGGGTGGGACGCGCTCCTCGTGAACGCGGTCCGCGTCGAGGTGGCTGTCCTCGGGGGCGGGCTCGGCCCGTTCCACGGGCGCGTCGGCGTCGTGCGTTCGACGGGTCCCCGCCCGGCGTCGCTCGTCGTGGACGTCCATGGTGATCTCCTTCGGGGGTTCGGTTGCCGCGTGAGGGGAGCGAGGGACCCGGCGTCCGTGGGCGGCCCCGCCGCGTCCGTCGGCCTGAGGGCCGCATCCGCGGCTGGGCAACGGCCCGGTTCAGGACGCCTGACGGGTCCTGCGGGCGTTCTCCTTCTGGATCGCCGCCACGAGTTCGTCCTTGGACATGCGGGAACGCCCCCGCACGTCGAGGCGCTTGGCGACGCCGTACAGGTGGCTCTTGGAGGCGTGCGCGTCCACGCCCTCCGCGGTCCGGGCCCGGGTCCCACGCCCCCCGGCGGCCCTGCGGTCGGACGGTCCGGCCGCCTCCTTCGGCTCCCAGTGGTCGCCGACCTTCTCGTGCGTGTGCTTCAGCGCGGAGTAGGCCACGCGATGGGCGCGCTCGCCCTCGCCGTAGTCCTCGGCGGCGGAGTCGTGAGCTTTGGCGAAGGTGCGCTGGGCCTTCGCCCCCGAGCGGGCGATGGTGCCGGGGAGCTCGGACTTCCTGGCCTTGCCGCCACGTGTCGTCTTCGGCATCGCTGTCTCCTCCCCGGCCTTTCCGGGCGGGCGCCCGACGGCGCCCGTTCCATGGTCGGACGGGTCGGCGTGGCGCGCGACCGGGAGAGCCGGGGTGGGCGCCGGACACGAACGCGCCGGCCCTCCCCAGGGA
>JAEZBT010000392.1 GCA_023426865.1 Actinomycetes bacterium | reverse complement strand
ATATGGTGATCATGCGCTTTACGGATATGGTGATGTCCTTCCCTTATATCCTTTTGGTGCTGGTGGCGGCGTCGGGGGGCCGCTGAGCCGGACATCAGCGGGCCGCCGAGCCCCGGCGGGCCCGCCGGCCGCTGCACCCGCACCCGCTCCGGATGCGATCTTGGCGCCGGTCCGTAGCCTCGGAAACATGCGGATCGCCTCGGTGGTGCTCGTCCTGTGGCTCCTCATCGGCGCGCTCGCGGCCGGCCAGCGCGGCTACTTCGGCGCGTCGCCGGGCAACTGCGCCACGGTCGCGACGGTCGCCGTCACGATCGTGGCCGGGCCGCTCAACTACGTCGGGCTCAACCCCCGCGTCGAGTGCCCGGAGCTGCCCGAGCCGTCGCCGTGACGATCGTGGCGACCGCTGGGTCGGGGCTGGGCGGGCGCGGTGCCGCACTTCCGCCCGCTTCTGGCACAATGGCGGGCTGTACCCGATGTCGTCGGTCCCTCTACCCGGCGGTCGTCGCGTCCCAGGACCTCCCGCGCACCCATCCCCACGGGTCAGCGCGCGGCGGACCGCCCGTCGTGAACCAGGAGAGACCACCACAGTGGCCGTCAAGATCCGTCTCAAGCGCCTCGGCAAGATCCGGGCGCCGTTCTACCGCATCGTCGTCGCGGACTCGCGCACCAAGCGCGACGGCCGCGTGATCGAGGAGATCGGCAAGTACCACCCGACCGAGGAGCCGTCGCTCATCGTCGTCGACTCCGAGCGGGCCCAGTACTGGCTGGGTGTCGGCGCGCAGCCGACCGAGCAGGTGCTCGCCCTCCTCAAGATCACCGGCGACTGGCAGAAGTTCAAGGGCCTGCCGGGCGCCGAGGGCACCCTGAAGGTCAAGGGCGCCGCCCCTGACACCGCCGCCGCGATCAAGGCTGCGGCGGACGCCGCCGAGAAGGCCAAGGCGAAGGCGTCCGAGGCCAAGGCGAAGGCTGCCGAGGCGCCGGCCGAGGAGCCCGCCGTCGAGGCCGACGAGGCCGCGGAGGAGCAGGCCTGATGCTCGCGGACGCGCTCGACCACCTCGTTCGCGGGATCGTCGACCACCCGGACGACGTGCAGGTCACCTCGCGGACGCTGCGCCGCGGGCACCTGCTCCAGGTGCGGGTGAACCCGGAGGACCTCGGGCGCGTCATCGGGCGCGGCGGCCGTACCGCCCGCGCGCTCCGCACGGTGATGGGCGCGCTGTCGTCCACGCCCGTGCGGGTCGACGTCGTGGACGGCGACCGGCACTGACGCCCGCGCACCTGCCGTGCAGGCGCGACGACACGTGACCGTGGCCCGGCCCCGACCCGGGGGGCCGGGCCCACGGTCGTGTCCGGCCCACCAAGGAGGACCATGCAGCTCACAGTGGCCACGATCGGCCGGGCCCACGGGCTCAAGGGCGAGGTCGCCCTCGACGTGCGCACGGATGCGCCGGAGGACCGGCTCGCCCCGGGGACGGTGCTCGCCACCCAGCCCGCCGGGCGCGGCCCCCTGACGGTGGAGCGCACGCGCGTGCAGTCCGGACGGTGGCTCGTCGCGTTCCGTGAGGTGACCGACCGGACGGCGGCCGAGGCGCTGCGCGGTGTGCAGCTCGTCGTCGAGGCGCCCGCCTCCGAGGAGGACGACGCCTGGTACCCGCACGAGCTCGTCGGCCTGCGGGCCGAGCTGACCGACGGCACCGTCGTCGGGGAGGTCATCGGGCTGGAGCACCTGCCCGCGCAGGACGCACTGCTGGTGCGTGAGCAGGACGGCGCCCGCACGCTCGTGCCCTTCGTGCGCGCGATCGTCCCGGTGGTGGACGTCCCGGGCGGCCGCGTCGTCCTCGACCCGCCCGCAGGCCTGCTTGCCGCGGACGCCGACGAGGCGCTCGTGGACCCGCCGCGGCCGGAGGGCTGACCCGTGCGCGTCGACGTCGTCACGATCTTCCCGGACTACCTCGCCCCGCTCGGGCTGTCGCTCGTGGGCAAGGCCCGCGAGTCCGGCCTGCTGGACGTGCGCGTGCACGACCTGCGCACCTGGGCGACCGATCGGCACCGAACCGTCGACGACACCCCGCTCGGCGGCGGCGCCGGCATGGTCATGCGCCCGGACGTGTGGGGCGAGGCCCTCGACGACGTGCTCGGCGACGGGCCCGACGACGTGGAGCTCCTCGTGCCCACGCCGTCCGGCGAGGTGTTCACGCAGCGCACGGCCGAGCGCCTGGCCGGCCGCACCCGGCTGGTCGTGGCCTGCGGCCGCTACGAGGGCATCGACGCCCGGGTGGTGGAGCACTACCGCGGTCGCGGCGTCGCAGTCACCGAGCTCTCCATCGGCGACTACGTGCTCAACGGTGGGGAGGTGGCCGCGCTCGTCGTCGTGGAGGCGGTCGCGCGGCTGCTGCCGGGTGTGCTGGGCAACCCTGAGTCGCTGGCCGAGGAGTCGCACGGGGCGTCGGGGCTCCTCGAGTACCCCGTCTACACGCGCCCCGTCGAGTGGCGGGGGCTCGCCGCGCCGGACCTGCTCCTGTCCGGCCACCACGCGAACATCGCCCGATGGCGCCGCGACCGCGCGCTCGAGCGCACCGCCGAGCGTCGCCCGGACCTGCTGGCCGCGCTCGGCCCCGACGACCTCGACCGGCACGACCGTGCCGTCCTCGACGCTCTCGACGCCCTCGAGGCGCGGGGCGACGGCGAGGGCTCGGTCGCACCGGCGGGCTGACCAGCCCTCCGACCGCCGGGCGGTCGAGGGGACCCCGCGGATGTGGCAGACTGGTCCGCCGGTGTGCGTCGGCCGCGCCTCTGCCACAGGGGAGGCGGACCCGGCCCGGTACGCACCCCGCTGGACCCGAACTCGGCAGTCGCCTGCGGCTGCCCCTACGACGCTCCTGACCTGTGGCAGGGCGAGGAAGCGACGATCATGAACATCCTCGACTCCGTCGACGCGGCATCGCTGCGCGACGACATCCCCCCGTTCCGGCCGGGCGACACCATCAAGGTGAACGTCAAGGTCGTCGAGGGCAACCGCTCGCGCATCCAGGCGTTCCAGGGTGTCGTCATCGCCCGCAACGGCGGCGGCGTCCGCGAGACCTTCACGGTCCGCAAGATCAGCTTCGGCGTCGGCGTCGAGCGGACGTTCCCGCTGCACGCCCCGACGGTCGACTCGATCGAGGTCGTGACGCGCGGTGACGTGCGTCGCGCGAAGCTTTACTACCTGCGCTCGCTCCGTGGCAAGAAGGCCAAGATCAAGGAGAAGCGGTAGTCCTCGCTGCTCCGACACCCCGGCGATGGTGCGTCCCGGCCCGCTGAGGGC
>JAEZBT010000321.1 GCA_023426865.1 Actinomycetes bacterium | reverse complement strand
ACCCTGGTCGCGCGTGTGGATGCACAACACGCTGAGGAATTTGTATTGATAGCGCAGGTACATGAAGAAGCTGTGCGAACGATTGTGGTGCGCTCACCGCGTTTGGTGCGGGAGTAGCATGTATGATCTACTCCTTTGGACTACCACATGAGCTGTTTTCTTGCATTACCCGTAGTTGAAGTGGAGACAATGACGTGCTGAACCACCTGGTGGTGACGCTAAACGGTTTAGCCTCCACCGTTGAGATTTCCAACTAATGAATTTGTTAGCTACCTGGCTTTGTTGAATGTTGTCTGTTGCGGAGTTTGTAGCGTAGAGTAACGATAAAACCTTATGAGCGATTCGTCACAAAGATTTGAGAAACCTACGATTTACCCGACCATGGTGGTCGGGGTGGGCGGTATGGGCACGAATACGGTGCGTGCCGTCAAGCGGCGTCTCCGCAACGTGTGGGGCAGCGAACAACTGCCCGGCATGATCCAACTGCTGGCATTGGACACCGAGCCGTTGGTCAACCGCCTGGATCAAGAGCCGTTGTTTGCCGATGAATTTGCCTACATGGGTAAGTTCGATGCCACGCGCTTGATCGCCAACTTGGATCAACATCCAGAGATTGGCCGATGGTGGCACTATCCGTCGATCCCGCTGGGCTACATTCACAATGGGGCCAAGCAATTGCGCCCGATTGGGCGGCTTTGCTTCTTCCGCAACTATGTGACCTTTAAGCAGATGCTGGAGACCAAACTCTCCAACTTGGACAAGATTCGCGACATGGAAACCGCGCAGAATCGCGGCTTTCCAGTGGTAGGCAACTACCAACTCATTTATGTCGTCAGCAGCTTGTGCGGTGGGACGGGTTCCGGCATGTTCATGGACACGGTGCATCGCATTCGTGCCCAAGTCCGCAATAATGCGCGCATTGTGGGCATCTTCTTCTTGCCCGACGTGCTGGAAGCCGAGATCACCAGCGACTTGCAGCGGCGGCGTATCCGCGCCAATGCCTATGCTGCGCTCAAGGAGTTGAACCACTTCCAAGAGACGCAAAGCTTCAAAGCACTGTATCCGAGCGAGCAGCGCGAATTGCCCGACACGCCCTATGCGCCCTTTGACTTTATCTTCCTGGTCGGACGCACCAACCGCGACGGGCGCAGTTTGGCACGCAAGTCCGACGCCGAGAATATGGCCGCACACTTGATCCAAAGGACCGCGATCAGCCACCTGAGCAGCGAAATCTAGGGGCTGGAAGTCAACGTGGTGCGTGAACGGCTCTATGACTTGAGTGAGAGTGGCCCTTCGGCACGTGTGACCGGGGAACGGCCCATCAAGCGCGGGCAATTCTTGGTCTACTCGAGCTTTGCTACCTCGGCGTTGGTGGCACCGCATGAGTCGCTGGGCGATTTCTGGCAGCGTGCCTTTGTTGCCGACTTGGTGCGCCGTTTTGCATCGGGGCCAACGCTGACCGACCCGCGTAGCGCCATGCCCGCAGGCGATCAACAGCGGGTGCAGAATTTGTGGCAGACGCTCTTGACCCATCTGGTCAGCCGCTATGCTGCGCTGGACAATGATCGCCTTGAAGAAGCCATTGACGAGATCAACGAGCATCGCGGCACCTGGGGCATCTTCTGGGATCCCATACAGCAAACGCTGCGTCAAGCTTTGCTGGAGACTGGGATTCGCGGCGCGCTGTGGCTGTGTGAGATGCTTGGCCCAGCAAATACGGGGGCTGCGCCGGAATCGCTGCCGCGCCAACGCCTCTTCTTGGTCGATGGTAAGCCCGTAGTTGAAGAAGATCGCATCTTCTGGCGCAAGGTTTTGGCGCAACAGGGCGGCATGACCGAGCAGATGCAGCAGATTGGCGGCATGGTCGGCGACGTGGTGATGATGGCTTTTAACCCGCGCCAAGCGCGCGAACGCGCCAAAGACATGGCCGGACGTCGTGCCCGCGCCCGCCTTTATCAACGGCGCGACGCGCTGGAGACGGTGCTAGTCTCACAGATTGGCAAGCAAGCTGCCATTTTGCGCGAGGCCTTGCGCGCGCAGATCGATGCCTGTGCCGTGGCATTGGCGCGCGCCAATCAGGAAGCCGGGCGCATTGCGGATCGCATTGACCCGCGCGTGAACGATGGCAAGCCCAGCACCAGCACTTATTACGAGTTGGAGACTGGCGCGGTGGGCCGCGACTATTTGGCGCATTTCTATCGCCGCGCTGCTTCGGCGGTGGGGGGCAACGACTGGAACTCGGCGCTGATGCCGCTGTACGCGCAGTTGGTGCAGGGGTTAAATTTGCTGCCAGCGGAACATATTTACAATCACTGTGTTAGCTACATGGCCGATAATTCGACGCTGTTGGAGCGCGTGCAAAAGAGTGTGGATATCAACCACATCATTTTGCAGCAGCGCGGCGAGGAAGTGGAACGCTTGCGCCAACGTCCCGACAACCGGATTCACCAGTGGCTAGATCGCCTCAATCCCTATATTCGTTGGGATGCGGATCGCTTTAGCTTCCACGAGTCGAACTTGGAGCATATCCGTCTGGCCGCGACGCCAACGAGCCGCCAAGAAGACCCGGCATTAGCTGCGGCCACAGTGGGCCAGGAAGATATTCGCTGGATTCCTACCGGCGACCCGACACGAATGGATGCTGTGTGGATCGTGCATGGC
>JAEZBT010000320.1 GCA_023426865.1 Actinomycetes bacterium | reverse complement strand
CCCCGGCGCCCACGGTCCGACGCCGGCACGGCCGGACCGTGCGCGTCGCGCTCGCCACGGTCGTCCCGCTCGCGGTGCTCGCGACGTGGCACCTGCTCACAGCCGTGACCGGCTACTTCGGCCCCTTCGAGCTGCCGGCGCCCCTGGCGGTCTGGGACGCGGGCGTCGAGCTCGCCCAGCGCGGCGAGCTGACCACCCACGTGCTCATCTCGGTCCAGCGGGTGCTGCTCGGCTTCGCGGCCGGATCCGCGGCCGGGCTCGCGCTCGGTGCGGTCGTCGGGCTCTCCCGGCTCGCCGACACCCTGCTGGCCGGGACCCTGGGCGCGCTGCGCGCGGTCCCCTCGCTCGCCTGGGTCCCGCTGCTGCTCATCTGGCTGAAGTTCGGTGAGGACTCGAAGGTGACGCTCATCGCCATCGGCGCGTTCTTCCCCGTGTACACCACGGTCGCCTCCGCCCTGCGGCACGTGGACCCGCACCTGGTCGAGGCGGGCCGGGCGTTCGGGCTGCGCGGCGCCCGGCTGCTCCTGCGGGTCCAGCTCCCGGCGGCGACGCCCGCCGTCGTCTCCGGCCTGCGGCTCGCCCTGGCGCAGGCGTGGCTGTTCCTCGTGGCCGCCGAGCTCATCGCGTCGTCGATGGGCCTGGGCTTCCTCCTCAACGACTCGCAGTTCAACGGCCGGACCGACCGGATCCTGCTCGCCATCGTCCTGCTCGCCGTGCTCGGCAAGACGACCGACGCCCTCGTCGGCGTCGTCGAGCGCCGGCTCCTGCGGCGGTGGTGAGGGTGCCCGGACCCACCTGGAACGTCGGCCCCGCCGAGCACGCCCGCCTGACCGCCCTGGCCGACGCCGACCCCGTCGCCTTCTGGGAGCACGCCGCCGAACGCCTCGACTGGGCCGAGCGCTGGCACACGGCGCACACCTGGGCGCCGGCGGTGCCCGACCCCGACCGGCCGGGCGAGCTCACCGTCCCGCGCGCGACGTGGTTCGACGGTGGCCGCCTCAACGCGAGCGTGCAGTGCGTCGACCGGCACGTCGCCGCAGGCCACGGCGACCGCGTGGCCCTGCACTTCGAGGGAGAGGCCGGTGACCGTCGCACGGTGACCTACGCCGAGCTCCAGCGCGACGTCGCGCGGGCCGCGAACGCGCTGACGGCGCTCGGTGTGGGCCCGGGCGACCGCGTCGTCGTCTACCTGCCGGTCCTGGTGGAGACCGTGGTCGCGACGCTGGCCATCGCCCGCGTCGGCGCCGTGCACTCGCTGGTCTTCGGCGGTTTCTCCGCCGAGGCGCTGCGCTTCCGGCTCGCCGACCTGCGGGCGAAGGTGCTGATCACCTCCGACGGCCAGGTCCGCCGGGGCCGCGCGGTCGCCACCAAGCCCACCGCCGACCAGGCGGTCGCCGGGCTCGACCACGTCGAGCACGTGCTCGTGGTGCGCCGGACCGGCGACGCCACCGGCCCCGCCGGCTGGACGCCCGGCCGCGACGTCTGGTGGCACGACGCCCTCGCGGCGACCCCGGACACCCACGAACCGGTGGCCTTCGACGCCGAGCACCCGCTGTTCGTCATCTACACCTCCGGCACCACGGGCCGGCCCAAGGGGCTCGTGCACACCACCGGCGGCTACCTCGTCCAGGCGGCGTGGACCCACTGGGCGTGCTTCGACGCGCGCCCCGACGACGTGTACTGGTGCACCGCCGACCTCGCCTGGGTGACCGCGCACACGTACGTCCTGTACGGCCCGCTCGCGAACGGCGTGACGCAGGTGCTCTACGAGGGCACGCCCGACACCCCGCACGCCGCGCGGCACTTCGAGATCATCGAGCGCTACGGCGTGACCACGTACTACACCGCCCCCACGCTGATCCGCACGCTCGCCACGTGGTTCCCGGACGGCCCGCCGCCGGAGCACGACCTGTCGTCGGTCCGCCTGCTCGGCAGCGTCGGCGAGGCGATCAACCCCTCGGCCTGGCAGTGGTTCGCCGACCAGGTCGGCGACGGTCGCGCCCCCGTCGTCGACACATGGTGGCAGTCGGAGACCGGTGCGGCGATGATCGCCCCGCTGCCCGGCGTGAGCACCCGCAAGCCGGGCTCGGCGACCCGCCCGCTGCCCGGCGTCGCGGCCGCCGTGGTGGACGACGACGGTGCCCCCGTCCCGCCGGGGGCACCCGGCCTCCTGGTGGTCACCCGGCCCTGGCCCGGGATGGCGCGGACCGTGTGGGGCGACCCCGAGCGGTACCGCGACGCCTATTGGTCCCGCTTCGCGCGCCAGGGCTGGTTCCTCGCCGGCGACGGCGCCCGGGTCGACGCCGACGGCGACGTCTGGCTCCTGGGCCGGGTCGACGAGGTGATCAACGTCTCCGGCCACCGGCTGTCGACCGTCGAGATCGAGTCCGCGCTCGTGTCGCACCCGCTCGTCGGGGAGGCCGGCGTGGCGGGCGTCCCCGACGACGTCACGGGCCAGTCGGTCGCCGCCTTCGTCGTCCCGAGCCGGCCGCCCGCCCACGTCGGTGACGCACAGGCCTGGGCGGCACACGCCGCCGAGGTGTCCGGCGAGCTGGGCGCCCACGTGGCGCACGTCATCGGGCCGGTCGCCCGGCCGCGCCACGTGGTGGTCGTCCCCGACCTGCCCAAGACCCGGTCGGGCAAGATCATGCGTCGGCTGCTGGCAGATCTCGTCGCAGGTGACAGGCTGGGCGATGTCACCTCGCTCACCGACGCAGGCACTGTCGACCGGATCGCCGCGGTCCTCGCCGCGGGCGCACGCGCACACAGGGAGGACGTCGCATGACCGACCGCCAGTGGGGCTTCCGCACCCGGGCGCTGCACGCGGGCGGCGTGCCCGACGCCGCGACGGGCGCGCGTGCCGTGCCGATCTACCAGACCACGAGCTTCGTCTTCGACGACACCGCCGACGCCGCGAGCCTCTTCGCGCTGCAGAAGTTCGGGAACATCTACTCCCGTATCGGGAACCCGACGGTCGCCGCGCTCGAGGAGCGCATCGCCTCGCTCGAGGGCGGCATCGGCGCGGTCGCGACGGCGTCGGGCATGGCCGCGGAGTTCGTCACCTTCGCGGCGCTCGTCGGCGCCGGGGACCACGTCGTCGCGGCGGGCGCGCTCTACGGCGGCACCGTCACCCAGCTCGACGTGACCCTGCGCCGGTTCGGCGTCGAGACCACGTTCGTGCCCGGCACCGACCCGGCCGACTACGCCGCGGCGATCCGGCCGGAGACGAAGGTCGTCTACGTCGAGATCATCGGCAACCCGTCCGGCGAGATCGCCGACCTCGCCCCGCTGGCCGACGTCGCTCACGCGGCGGGCGTGCCGCTCGTCGTCGACGCGACGCTCGCCACGCCCTACCTGTGCCGGCCCATCGAGCACGGGGCGGACATCGTCATCCACTCGGTGACCAAGTTCCTCGGCGGGCACGGCACGACGCTCGGCGGCGTCGTCGTCGAGAGCGGGCGGTTCGACTGGGGCAACGGGAAGTTCCCGCAGATGACCGAGCCCGTCGCCTCGTACGGCGGCGTGCGCTGGTGGGAGAACTTCGGCGAGTACGGGTTCCTGACGAAGCTGCGCAGCGAGCAGCTGCGCGACATCGGGCCGGCCCTCTCCCCGCAGGCGGCGTTCCAGCTGCTCCAGGGTGTCGAGACACTGCCGCAGCGGATGGACGCGCACCTGGCCAACGCACGGGTGGTCGCGCAGTGGCTCGAGGCGGACCCGCGCATCGGGTACGTGAGCTGGGCGGGCCTGCCGTCCCACCCGCACCACGAGCGCGCCGCGCGCTACCTGCCGGCCGGGCCGGGCGCCGTCTTCTCCTTCGGCATCCGGGGCACCGAGGCGGTCGACGGGCGGATGGCCGGCCAGGTCTTCATCGAGTCGCTCCAGCTCGCCAGCCACCTGGCCAACATCGGAGACGCGCGCACGCTCGTCATCCACCCGGCCTCCACGACGCACCAGCAGCTCTCGACCGACCAGCTGGCGGCCGCGGGCGTGCCGGCGGACCTCATCCGGATCTCGGTCGGGCTCGAGGACGTCGAGGACATCCTGTGGGACCTGGACAACGCGCTCACGGTGGCGGTCGGGCCGCGCGCCCCCCGACTGACGGAGGTGACGGCATGACCTCGCTCCTCCCCCTGCCGGTCGCCGGCGGCGACGCGTGCGCCGTGCCGGGCGCCACGCCCGCGCCGGGCGCGGCCGAGCGCACCTGGGTCGGCCCCGGGGCGGCCGAGCGCCTCGCGATCCTGCACCGGACCCGGACGGTCGCCATCGTCGGCGCGTCGACCAGCCCGGCCCGGGCCAGCTACTTCGTCGCGACCTACCTGCTCGCGTCGTCGGGCTACGACGTGTACTTCGTCAATCCGCGGGCCACCGAGCTGCTCGGGCGCCCCGTGTACCCGTCGCTGGCCGCACTGCCCGTGGTGCCGGATCTCGTCGACGTCTTCCGCCGCCACGACGACCTGCCGACGGTGCTCGAGGAGACGCTCGCCGTCGGCGCGCGCACGCTGTGGCTGCAGCTCGGCTCGTGGCACGAGGAGGTGGCCCGCACGGGCGAGGCGGCCGGGCTCGAGGTCGTCATGGACCGGTGCCTGAAGATCGAGCACGCCCGGTTCCACGGCGGGCTGCACCTGGCGGGCTTCGACACGGGAGTCATCAGTTCGCGCCGCCAGCGCACCTGAGCGGTCAGTCGTCCGCGCCGGGCCACCAGGCGGCGGCCCGGAGGACGACCCGCGCGTCGTCGCCGGGACCCGACAGGGGGCAGCCCTCGGCGCGCAGGCGCCGGACGGCGTCGCTCCGGTAGGCGGCGGGCGGCTCGCCCGAGG
>JAEZBT010000300.1 GCA_023426865.1 Actinomycetes bacterium | reverse complement strand
GTGCACCGCTGCCGCGTGTGGCGGCCCAGCGCGAACCGCACCCCGGGCACCGCCGCCGGGGACATCGACAGGCTCGTGACGCCGAGCCCGGTGAGCACGAGGGCCATCAGCGGGTCGGCCGCGGACTCACCGCACACCCCGGCGGGCTTGCCGGCCGCCACTGCCGCCGACGCCGTCGCCGCGACGAGGTCCAGCACTGCCGGCTGCCACGGGTCGAGCAGGTCCGCGAGGCCGCCGAGCAGGCGGTCCGTCGCCATCGTGTACTGCGCGAGGTCGTTGGTGCCGATCGAGACGAAGTCGACCTCGGCGAGCACGTCGCGTGCCCGGAGCGCCACGGAGGGCACCTCGACCATCACTCCGACGGTCCGCACCCCGGCCTCGCGGGCGAGGGCCGCGAACTGCGCGGCCTCCTCGACCGTCGCGACCATCGGCGCCATCACCCAGGGGTCGGCGCCGGTCCGCTCGGCCGCCCGCGCGATGGCGGCGAGCTGCCCACGCACCAGGGGCTCCGACGCCCGGACCAGGCGGAACCCGCGCACGCCCAGGGCCGGGTTCTCCTCGTCGCCGCGGGTCACGAACGCGAGGGGCTTGTCCGCGCCGGCGTCGAGGGTGCGCACCACGACCTTGCGCCCGCCGAGGGCCGCGAACGCGCGCGCGTACACGTCGGCCTGCTCGGCCTGCGTCGGCTCGTCGCTGCGCCCGAGGAAGAGGACCTCCGTGCGGAACAGGCCGACGCCCTCGACCGCCGCGTCGGTGAGCCGCTCGGCGTCCTCGGCCGTGCCGATGTTCGCCAGGAGCGCCACGGGGTGGCCGTCCGCGGTCGTCCCGGGGTCGCGCCGCAGGGCGAGGGAGGCGAGGGCCTCCCGACGCGCGGCGCCGCGGTTCCGGACGGTGTCGTCGGGCTCGCCGCCGACCGTGCCGGCCGCCGCGTCGACCGCGACCTCCTCACCGTCGGTGAGGTCCCCCGCCCCGGCGACGCGCACGACGCACGGGATACCGAGCTGGCCGGCGATGATCGCCGTGTGCCCGGTCGGGCCGCCCTGCTCGATGACGATCGCGAGCACCTTGTCGAGCTCGAGGGCGGCCGTGTCGGCGGGTGCGAGGTCCCGGGCGACCACCACCGACGGCTCGGCGAGCGCGGGCACCCCCGGCTCCGGCAGCCCGAGCAGCCGCGCGACGACGCGGTCACGCACGCTGAGCAGGTCGGTCACCCGCTCGGCGAGGAACGGGTCCTGGCGGAACAGGTCGACGAACTCCGCGACCGCCCGGTCGACGGCGAACGGAGCCGGCTGTCCGAGCCCGATCCGCACCCGGACCTGCTCGATGAGCTCGCTGTCACGTGCCATGGCCGCGGCGGCGCCCAGCACGCCCGCGACAGTCCCCGACGAGGCCTCCGCCCGGGCGTCGAGGGCGTCGGCGACCAGCGCGAACGCTGCCTCGGCCGCACGGGACGCCACGTCGCGGTCCGGTTCCGCCGGGCCGTCCGAGACCACCGGGGACAGGTGCGCCCGGGCCACCGGCCCGACGGCCGCACCCCGCCCCACGCCCGCGCCGTGCAGGGTCCTCATGCATCCACCGCGTCCAGGTCGGTCGCGAGCAGCTCGGCGAGCCGGTCCAGGGCGTCGTCGGCGCCCTCGCCGTCGGCCGCGATGGTGACCTCGTCGCCGTGCTTCACCGCGAGCGCCATCACCCGCAGGATGCTAGCGGCGTCGACGGCCGGCCCCCCGGCCTTGGCGATGGTCACCTTCACACCCGCCGCAGCGGCGGCCTGGGTGAACAGCTTCGCCGGGCGGGCGTGCAGGCCCACCTGCGACGCCACGACGACAGTGCGCTCTGCCATGTCCGCTCCCCTTGCTCTCGCGGGCCCGTCAGGGCTCGATGGTGACCTTGATGCCCTCGCCGCGGGCCACGATCCCGATGCCGTCCAGCGCCCGCTCGAGCGGGAGCCGGTGGGTGATGAGGTCGGCGACCGGCACCTTGCCCTCGGCGATGAGCGCCAGCGCGCGCTTGTTGTGCTCCGGGCTGGAGCCGTTCGCGCCGACGATCGTCAGCTCGCTGTAGTGCACGAGGTTCGAGTCGAGCGTGATCGTCGGCTTGTCCTTGGGCAGGCCGCCGAAGAAGCTGATCCGCCCGCCGCGCGCGAGCATCTGCAGGGCGTCCTCCTGGGCCTTGCCGGAGGCCGCCGCGGTGATCGCGACGTCCACCCCGCGGCCGCCCGTGAGCTCGCGGATGCGCGCCACCGCGTCCTCGTCGCCGCTGCACACCGCGGCGTCGGGCTGGACGAGCGCGGCCGCCATCTCGAGGCGCTCGCGGACGAGCTCGACGAGGAAGACGCGCGCCGCGCCGTACGACCGGGCCAGCCGCACGTGCAGGCAGCCGATCGGGCCCGAACCGACCACGACGACGTCGTCGCCCGGGTTGATCCGGACGAGCTCCTGGGCGTTCAGCGCGCAGGCCAGGGGCTCGGCGACGCTCGCCTCGGCGAAGCCCAGGCCGTCCGGGATCCGGTTCAGGCCGTCGACCTTCAGCACGTTCTCCGGGACCACCATGAGCTCGGCGAACCCGCCGTCGAAGTGGTAGCCCATCGAGACCTGGTCCGGGCAGATGTTCATCTGGCCCTTGCGGCAGAAGTCGCACTCGCCGCAGGGGATCGCCGCGATGACCTGCACGCGGTCGCCCGCGGCCCAGCCCTCGACCTCCCCGCCGACCTCCACGACCTCGCCGGCGATCTCGTGCCCCATGACGCGCGGCGGGTGGATGTGGTGGTGGCCGAACCGGCTGATCTTCACGTCGGTGCCGCACATCGAGCAGGCGCGGACGCGGATCAGCACCTCCCGGGCACCGGGCGACGGCTCGGGTGCGTCCTCCGGACGGACGTCGTCGGGCGCGTGGAACCGCAGGACTCTCATCGTTCTCCTTCAGTCGGTGCTCGGGGCGTCAGGCCTGAGCGGGGGTGAGCATGGCGAGCACCGTCTCCGGCGTCTCGGCTCCCCGCAGCGCTTCGGCGCGCTCCGGGTCGAGCAGGATCTGGGCGAGCTCGGCGAGGATGTCGAGGTGCCCGTCGCCGACGGCGGCGATGCCGATGCAGACGGTGACGGCCTCGCCGTCCCAGTCCACGCCGTCGGGGAAACGCAGGAAGCACAGGGCGTCGCGGCGGACGGCCGCCTTGCCCGCGAGGGTCGCGTGCGGGATGGCCACACCCTCGCCGATGTAGGTCGAGACGGACTCCTCGCGCTCGAGCATCGCGGGGACGTACTCCGGGGCGACCGCTCCGGCGTCGACCAGGGCCTGCCCGCACGCGCGGATCGCCTCGGCCTTGTCGGCCGCCCGCTCGGCCAGGCGGATGGCGCCTGGCGCGAGCAGGGCGGCCGGGTCGACCGTCCGGTCGGCCGACTCAGACATCGATCGTCGCCCCCTGCTGGATGGCGGCCACGACCTTCGTCACGGCCGGGTCGCCGAGGAACAGCTGGAACGGGACCACCGGGACCGACGGCGCGACGCCGCGGGCGCGTTCGGCGAGCCCGGCGTGGGTGAGCACGAGGTCGGCGTCGGAGGGGATCTCCTGGACCGACGTGTGCACCACCGTCACGCCCTGCTTGGCGAGCTGCTTGCGCACGGTGCCGGCGAGCATCGCACTGCTGCCCATGCCTGCGTCGCAGGCCACGACGAGCTTGTGGACGTTCGCGCCGTCGATGGTGGTCATGGTTCTCCTCGGGTCAGGCGCCGGGCTCGCGGGCCGGCGTGGTGGGCGTGTGTGCGGTGGAACCGGCGACGCCGGCCTTGGACGCCGCCTTGCGGTCCGCAACCTCCTGCTTGGCGGCGTCGAGCTCGGCCGCGGCGTCGGCGCCGTCCGCCGGGACCGCCTTCTCCTTGCGGCCGAAACCGAGCAGGAAGGCCGCGGCGACGAAGCTGACGACGGTGGCCATGAGGATG
The DNA here is from genome assembly GCA_023426865.1 of Actinomycetes bacterium. GTDB lineage: Bacteria > Actinomycetota > Actinomycetes > Actinomycetales > Cellulomonadaceae > Actinotalea. The sequence continues at coordinate 1,183 of JAEZBT010000300.1, read as the reverse complement.
CCGAGGAGCACCGCGAGGTGGCTGCCGCGGGGCGTCATCGTCATGTAGGCGAAGATGCTGCCGGGTGCCGGCGAGGCGACGAGGCCTGCACCGGTGATGAGGTTCGTCATGATGCCCGCGGCGCCACCGAGGATCGCGGCGACGATGAGCTGCGGCTTCATCAGCACGTAGGGGAAGTAGATCTCGTGGATGCCGCCGAGGAAGTGGATGACGATCGCGCCGGGCACCGTGCCGCGCATGATGCGCGGGCCGAAGAGCATGAAGGCGATGAGGATGCCCAGACCCGGGCCCGGGTTCGTCTCGAGCATGAAGAGGATCGACTGGCCGTCCGCCGTGGACTCGGCGGCACCCAGCGGCGTGAGCACGCCGTGGTTGATCGCGTTGTTGAGGAACAGCACCTTCGCCGGCTCGATGACGAGCGACGCGAGCGGGAGCAGGCTGTTGTCGACGAGGAAGTCCACGCCGTCGCCCGCCCAGCCGACGAGGGTGTCGACCACCGGGCCGATGGCGAGCAGGCCACCGATGGCGGCCGCGCCGCCCACGATGCCTGCCACGAAGTTGTCGACCAGCATCTCGAAGCCCGTGGGTGTCCGCGGCTGCACCCAGCCGTCGATCTTCTTGACCACCCATGCCGTGGCCGGGCCGATGATCATCGCGCCCAGGAACATCGGCGAGCCCGTGCCCACGATCACGCCGACGGTCGCGATGCCACCGACCACACCACCCCGGGTCCCGTGCACCATCTTGCCGCCGGTGTAGCCGATGAGCAGCGGCAGCAGGTACGTGATCATCGGGCCGACGAGGCCGACACCCGTGAGGCCGGGGCCCGCGTAGTCGCCGTAGCCGCCGATCTCGGCGACCGGGAACCAGCCGACCTCGATGAAGATGGCCGTGATGAGGCCCCACGCGATGAACGCGCCGATGTTGGGCATGATCATGCCGGCGAGGTAGCCGCCGAACCGTTGGACGGTGGCCTTGACCCCCGTCCCGGTGACTGTCGGGGTGTACGTGCTCATCTGGGACTCCTTCGTGCCAGTGGAGGGACGGAGCCGGGCGGGGTCACCCGGTCCCGACGAGTGGTGCGGTCAGACATGCATCCAGCTCCTCGGCGGTGAGGACGCGCACCGCTGAGAGGTCGATGTCGTCCGGCGTGGGCATCTGACTGCCCGGGAGCCGGACGGCG
>JAEZBT010000285.1 GCA_023426865.1 Actinomycetes bacterium | reverse complement strand
GGGCTGCGCATCAGCACGAGCTGCTTGCAGTGCGGGGCCAGCCGCTCCACGGCCTCGGTGAGCAGGTCCCGCACCCGGACCATGTCGCACTTGGGGCGCAGCGTGTCGTTGAGACCGCCGACCAGGGTGATCACGTCGGCGCCCATGGCCGCCGCGCGGTCGACCTGCTCGTCGACGATCTGCTGGATCAGCTTGCCGCGCACCGCGAGGTTGGCGTACCGGACCTCGTGGTCGGTGCGCTGCGCGAGGTGCCCCGCGAGCAGGTCCGCCCAGCCGCGGCACCGGACCTCGACCCGCTCCGCGCCCGCGGCGCCGGCCTCGAGGAGCGCTCCGGCCCCGCCGACGGGCAGGTCCCACAATCCCTCGGTGAACGAGTCGCCGACGGCCACGTAGCGCCGCCACCGCACGGCGCCCGGAGCCGGTGTCGGCGGCCGGTCCGCTGAGTGCTGCGAGCGGGTGAAAACCACCCGGGCAGTGTGCCCCTTAGGCCGCGAGGGTGGCCAATCCGGACACGGGTAGCGGGTGAGAGACCTGGACGGGACGCCGGGGGAGGTCCATCCTGAACACGTCAGCGACAACGGCAAACCCACCGTGAGGTGGGGACGCAAAGCCACGGGACTCATGTAGTCAGCCGGGCTACCGAACGACAGAGGTTCCGATGAACGTCACCTGGACGTGGACCAGCCTCCCGGCAGAGCCGCTCTCGAAGCGCGCGTTCCCGGGCTTCCACGACACCCCCTAGCCCCACGGGGCACCCACCTGCGCGCTGAGCGCGGGTGGCGCTGGACACGAGGTCCGGTGCGGAGGTGCAGAAGCCAGGAAGCATTCATGGAACCCATGGAGGGGTACCGATGAACACCCGAGCAGCTCGGAAGGTCGCAGCGCTTGCGCTGGTCGGCCTGGCCGCGTTCGGCGTACGGACGGCTTCGGCCGCCGGCGGGGCCGACCCGTTCGAGATCCTCGTGGGCGCGGCGGGCGCTGAGCAGTGCAGCTCGTCGCAGGTTTCTGTGGACTACGACGTGGCCTACGACGCCACACTGATGGGATACGGCATCACCGCTGCCCTGCTGTCGGGGCTGGACGCGCGGTGCGAGGGTTGGGACGTCACCGTCTCCCTCAACGGGCCCGGGGGGGCCACGCTTGCCGAGATGACCACGGTGGTGGCTGGGGAACAGGTTCGCGTCGAGGTGCCGGCGGACTCGCCGGTGGCAGCCGAGCACTTGGCCGGGGTGGCCGTGGTGCTCAACGGCGCGGAGGCATAGCCCTCACACGTGGCCGGCGGCGGGGCGTGGGGACGGCCCGCCGCCGGCCGGTGCCGTGTGCGGAGCCTGCCGCCGCCAGTCGATCGGACCGGCGCCCTGGTCGGCCAGGAGCGCGTTGACGCGCGAGAACGGGCGCGAGCCGAAGAACCCGCGATCGGCGGACATCGGGCTGGGGTGCGCGCTCGCGACGACGGGAACGCCCCGCAGCGCGGGCGCGACCTGCTGCGCGTCCCGGCCCCAGAGGACCGCGACGAGCGGCCCGCCGCGCTCGACCAGCGCCGCGACGGCGCGGTCGGTGATCTCCTGCCAGCCGAGGTGGCGGTGCGACCCCGGGTCGCCCTCGCCGACGGTGAGCACCCTGTTGAGCAGGAGCACGCCCTGCTCGGCCCAGCCCGTGAGGTCGCCCGTGGGCCCGGGGTGGCCGCCGACGTCGTCGGTCAGCTCGCGGTAGATGTTCTGCAGGGAGCGGGGGAGCGGGCGCACGTGCGGTGCGACGGAGAAGGAAAGCCCGACGGGGTGGCCAGGGGTCGGGTACGGGTCCTGCCCGATGACCAGGACGCGCACCTCGGCCATGGGGCGGGCGAAGGCGCGCAGGACGGCGTCCGGCGCCGGCAGGTAGCGGCGGCCGGCGGCGACCTCGGCCCGCAGCGCGTCGCCGATCGACCTCAGGCGCGGCTCCACGGGGGCCAGGGCGACGGCCCAGTCGGGCGCCATGAGCTGGTCCAGCGGGAGGCGTGGCACGACGGGAGGGTAGCGCCCGCCCGCTAATGACACGCGTGTGATTAGCCGACTACCATGGGGGCACCCGCTCGTCAGCACCGGAGGACCGATGGACAGCCCGCTCGCCGCACTCGCCCCCGTGGTCTCGCCCGCGGCCGGCCTGTCGGAGCGGGACCAGCAGATCATCGGCTTCGAGCGTCAGTGGTGGAAGTATGCGGGCGCCAAGGAGCAGGCCATCCGCGAGCTGTTCGGGATGTCGGCGACGCGGTACTACCAGGTGCTCAACGCACTCATCGACTCGCCGGCCGCGCTCGCGTACGACCCGATGCTCATCAAGCGCCTCCGTCGCATGCGCACGTCCCGCCAGCGCGCCCGCACCGCGCGGCGCCTCGGCATCGACGCCTGACGCCGCCGCCCGCACGCTAGCCTGTCCGGCGTGAAGCCCGGCTCCTACCCGTATCCCCCCGACGAGTTCGACGCCGCCGCCCGTGCTGGTGGACCCCGGGGCGTGCACCGGGCACCGCGCTCGCGGTGGAGCCGCTGGTGGCCGTTCGTCGTCGTCCTCGTGGTCTTCCCGGCCCTCGCCTACGGGGCCGTGACCCTGCTGTCCGACTGGGACGGTCTGGGCTCGAGCGGCGGCGACGACACGGCGGAGGAGCAGCCCGCCGACGACGTGCCCGACGACGAGCAGGCCACGGAGGAGACGCCGTCGGCAACGCCGACCGAGACCGAGACGGCGACCCCGGAGCCGCCGCCGCCCCCGCCACTGAACCAGGCCCGCCCCGTCGACGTCTTCAACGCGACCAACCGCTCCGGCCTCGCGGGCAACGCCTCGGACCGCCTGCAGGCCGCGGGGTTCACCGACGTCTCGGCGCTGAACTGGGACGGCGAGGACCCCGCGTCCTCGATCGTCTACTACCCGACGGCGGACGACATCACGACGGCGCAGACCGTGGCCCAGACGCTCGGGATCGGGCAGGTCGTGGAGTCCGCGACCGAGGCGCCCGAGGGCATCGTCGTCGTCCTGGCGACCGACTACCAGGCCACCTGAGGTACCTGGCACGACGTGGCGGCCGCCGCTCTCCCGGGTGGGGGGGGGCCGCCTTGCACTCGGAGGGTCCGAGTGCCAATAATCGCCTTAGCACTCTCGATGCGAGAGTGACAACGCACGACCGGCCGACGGTGAGGCCCGGAGCGCGGCGGGACATGACCGCCGGGGCGCCGGACCGTCCGTCGCGGGCACCTCGGCCGACTCAACCGCCACGACCGGAGGATCCATCCGAATGGCCAAGATCATCGCCTTCGACGAGGAGGCCCGGCGCGGCATGGAGCGGGGCATGAACGCCCTCGCCGATGCCGTCAAGGTCACGCTCGGCCCCAAGGGCCGCAACGTCGTCCTGGAGAAGAAGTGGGGCGCCCCCACCATCACGAACGACGGTGTGTCGATCGCCAAGGAGATCGAGCTCGAGGACCCGTTCGAGAAGATCGGTGCCGAGCTCGTCAAGGAGGTCGCCAAGAAGACCGACGACGTCGCGGGTGACGGCACCACCACCGCGACCGTCCTCGCCCAGGCCCTCGTGCGCGAAGGCCTGCGCAACGTCGCCGCCGGCGCCAACCCGATCGCCCTCAAGCGTGGCATCGAGAAGGCCGTGGAGGCCGTCACGGCCGCCCTGCTCGCCAACGCCAAGGACGTCGAGACCAAGGAGGAGATCGCCGCCACGGCCGCCATCTCCGCCGCCGACGTCGCGATCGGCGAGCTCATCGCCGAGGCGATGGACAAGGTCGGCAACGAGGGCGTCATCACCGTCGAGGAGTCCAGCGCGCTGGGCCTCGAGCTCGAACTCACCGAGGGCATGCGCTTCGACAAGGGCTTCCTGTCGGCGTACTTCGTCACCGACCCGGAGCGCCAGGAGGCCGTCCTCGAGGACGCCTACGTGCTCCTCGTCGAGTCGAAGATCTCCAACGTCAAGGACATGCTGCCGCTGCTGGAGAAGGTCATCCAGGCAGGCAAGCCGCTGCTCGTCATCGCCGAGGACGTCGAGGGCGAGGCCCTGGCCACGCTCGTCGTCAACAAGATCCGCGGCACCTTCAAGTCCGTCGCCGTCAAGGCTCCGGGCTTCGGCGACCGCCGCAAGGCGATGCTGCAGGACATGGCCATCCTCACCGGTGGCCAGGTCATCTCCGAGACCGTCGGCCTCAAGCTGGAGAACGCCGGGCTCGAGCTGCTCGGCCAGGCTCGCAAGGTCGTCGTGACCAAGGACGAGACGACCATCGTCGAGGGCCAGGGCGACACCGAGCAGATCGCCGGTCGGGTCGCGCAGATCCGCGCCGAGATCGACAACACCGACTCGGACTACGACCGCGAGAAGCTCCAGGAGCGCCTCGCCAAGCTGGCCGGCGGCGTCGCCGTCATCAAGGCCGGCGCGGCGACCGAGGTCGAGCTCAAGGAGCGCAAGCACCGCATCGAGGACGCCGTGCGCAACGCCAAGGCGGCCGTCGAGGAGGGCATCGTCGCCGGTGGCGGCGTCGCGCTCATCCAGGCGGGCAAGGACGCGTTCGCGAAGCTCGCGCTGGAGGGCGAGGAGGCGACCGGTGCGCGCATCGTGCAGGCCGCGATCGACGCGCCGCTCAAGCAGATCGCCGTCAACGCCGGCCTCGAGGGCGGCGTCGTGGTGGAGAAGGTCCGCCACCTCCCGCTGGGTCAGGGCCTCAACGCCGCGACCGGCGAGTACGAGGACCTGCTCGCGGCCGGCGTCGCCGACCCGGTGAAGGTCACGCGCTCCGCGCTGCAGAACGCGGCGTCCATCGCCGCGCTCTTCCTGACCACGGAGGCCGTGGTCGCCGACAAGCCCGAGAAGAACGCCGGCGCGGCCGGCGCGGGCGACGGTGGCATGGGCGGCATGGACTTCTGAGTCCGTCCCGGCTCGCGCAGTAGACAGGCGGCGGGCGTCCCCCTCGGGGGGCGCCCGCCGTCGGCGTTCCCGGCGTCCTCGGCGGGACGCCTAGCGTGCGGTGCGGCCGGGCAGCGTGAGGATCTCGGCGCCGTCCTCGGTGATGGCGATGGTGTGCTCGCTGTGGGCGGTCCGGCAGCCGGTCGCGCTGCGCAGGGTCCACCCGTCGGGGTCGGTGACCAGGCTCGCGGTGTCGGCCATCACCCACGGCTCGAGGGCCAGCAGCAGCCCGGGGCGGAGGCGGAAGCCGCGGCCCGGTCGGCCCTCGTTGGAGACGTGCGGGTCCTGGTGCATCGTCGAGCCGATGCCGTGGCCGCCGAACTGCGTGTTCACCCGGTAGCCGGCCCCGCGCAGGACCGTGCCGATGGCGTGCGAGATGTCGCCCACGCGGGCGCCGGGCCGTGCGACCGCGATCCCCGCGGCCAGCGCCCGTTCGGTGGTGTCGATGAGCGCGACACTCTCCGCGGGACGGGCGTCGCCGACCACGAAGCTGACGGCCGCGTCGGCCGCGATCCCGTCCTTCGTGACGGCAAGGTCGAGCGTGAGCAGCTCCCCGTCCGCCAGGGCCCGGTCGTGGGGCAGGCCGTGCAGCACTGCGTTCTCCACCGAGGTGCAGATGTAGTGCCCGAACGGCCCGCGCCCGAACGACGGCGCGTAGTCGACGTAGCACGACTGCGCACCCGCGCCCAGGATCATCTCCCGCGTCCAGGCGTCGATCTCGAGCAGGTTCGTGCCTGCTGTGGTCCGCGACCGGAGGGTGTCGAGGATGTCCCCGACCAGGCGCCCGGTCACCCGGGCGCGGGCCAGCTCGGCTGCGGTCAGGATCTCGATCACGCGGCGTCCGTCCACATGCCGCCCAGTATCGCGACCTTGGTCAACGCCGTCCGCCGCGGTCCCGTGCGCGGACACGCAGACCGGAGTCCCGCAGGCGCCGGACGAGCTCCCGGGAGTCGACCAGCACCGCGCCCAGGCGCAGGAGGTCGGGGTAGGCCTCGGCGGGGACGTCGTAGTGGTCGAGGTCGAACCCACGCCGCGGGATGCCCGCCGCCTCGGCCAGCGCGTGCAGCTCGTCGAGCGACGCGTCGCTGACCAGGTGACCCCAGACTCGCCCGTGGCGCGGCCACAGCGGCGGGTCCACCAGGACCGTCATGCGCTTCCCCGCGGGTGCATCCGGCGATTGAACCACCCGCAGGGGTCAGCGCAGGAACAGCCTCGTGGCGGCGGACTCGGCGTCGGCGTAGTGCTGCGCGGCCGCGCTCAGGGCCGCGGTGATCTGGTCCAGGCTCGCCTCCACCCGCTGCTGCGTCGCGGCCCACTCGCTGACGACGCTGCCGAACGCCGACGCCGCGCCGCCGCGCCAGACCGCCTGCAGCTCCGTGAGATGCCGCATGAGGGTCGCGACCTCCGTCCGGATGACGCCGACCGACGTGCCCGCCGCCGCGCTCGCCTGCGCGACCTGCGCGCTGTCCACCTCGTACCGCATGTCCGCTCCTTCCCGTCGGTACCGGGAACGCTAGGCGGACGGGCGAGGGGCCGGCGCACCGGCCCGTTGCGGCTGTGGACGGCGCCGTCAGGCGCCGGTGTCCGTACGGTCGGTGGACGGCTCGGGCGCCGCGGTCCCCTCCTGCTCGCGCTCCGTCAGGAGGCGCTCGGCCTCGAGCGTCATGAGCTCCTTCTCGAGGCGCTGGAGCTCGGCGTCGACGTTCTGCCGCGCCGGCTCCTCCCAGCCGTGGCCGAGCGGGCTGGCGAACAGGCGCGGACGCTCCTGCAGCCGGCGCAGGATCGCGATGCGGGCGCGGACGAAGTCCTCGAGCGGGATGTGCGCATACTCCGCCCGCAGGGCCGTGAGGTAGGCCTTGTAGCGCTGCGGCTCGGCCGCGAGCATCGCGAGGTCGGCGTCGCAGAGCACGGCGCAGTCGTCGTCGCCCGGCATCGGGGTGTGCCGGGCCAGGGCCGTCACCAGGTCGGCGACCCGGTCGACCGCCCGCTGCGGCAGCCCGAGCTCGCCCAGCTCGAGGCGGGCGAGCACGGCGCTCGCGCGTTCGTCCTCGCCGCCGCGGTGGGCGAACGACGCCCGCTCGGCCGCGTCGAAGACCGCGCCGTGGTACCAGGCGGCGAGGCGGACGAGGTCCGGCTCGTGGGCCTCCTCGGCCAGCTCGTCGACGTGTGCGAGCACGTCGGCCAGGTGCCGGGTGTTGTGGTAGTGCCGGCCCTCCTCGGACCAGCGGGCGAGCAGGCGCTCGCCCACGCGCTCGACGTCCTCGGCCGGTGCGGTGGCACCAGCGCCGATGCACGTGCGCACCCACGCGGGTAGAAGCCACTGGGCTGCGTCGTGGACGCCCATGTCGCTGTGATTCCTCTCGGGGGACAACGAGGCGCCATCGTAGTCCCGCTCGCGGGCCCCGGCGTGCGGTACGCGAAACACGAGCAAATCGGACGTGCGCACCGCGTCGGAACCGGGGCCGCCGCGAGGGGCGCCGGAGCGGTGTCGGGGGCGGCTCAGCCCGGGTGCAGCACGTCCTCGGCGTCGACGATCCGGTAGGAGTAGCCCTGCTCGGCCAGGAAGCGCTGCCGGTGCGCCGCGAACTCCTGGTCCACCGTGTCGCGGGCGACGATCGCGTAGAAGTGCGCCGTCCGGCCGTCGGCCTTGGGGCGCATGATCCGTCCGAGCCGTTGCGCCTCCTCCTGGCGCGACCCGAACGACCCGCTCACCTGGATCGCGACGGCGGCCTCCGGCAGGTCCACGGAGAAGTTCGCGACCTTGCTGACGACGAGCGTCTCGACGTCGCCCGCGCGGAACGCGTCGAACAGCCGCTGCCGCTCGCGGACGGTCGTGGCGCCCGTGATGAGCGGCGCTCCCAGGTGCTCGGCGAGCTCGGCGAGCTGGTCCAGGTACTGACCGATGACGAGCGTCTGCTCGCCCGGGTGCCGCGCCACCAGCGCCTCGACGACGTTGTTCTTGCCCGACGCCGTCGCGGCCAGCCGGTACCTGTCCTCCGCCTCCGCGGTGGCGTAGGCCAGCCGGTCGGCATGCGAGAGGGTCAGCCGCACCTCGATGCACTCCGCCGGCGCGATCCAGCCCTGCGCCTCGATGTCCTTCCACGGCGCGTCGTACCGCTTCGGCCCGATGAGCGAGAAGACCTCGTCCTCGCGCCCGTCCTCGCGGACCAGCGTCGCAGTCAGGCCCAGCCGGCGCCGGGCCTGCAGGTCGGCCGTCATCCGGAACACCGGGGCGGGGAGCAGGTGGACCTCGTCGTAGACGATGAGGCCCCAGTCGCGGGCGTCGAGCAGCTCCAGGTGCGGGTACACGCCCTTCCGACGCGTCGTGAGCACCTGGTACGTGGCGATCGTGACGGGCCGGATCTCCTTGCGGGCCCCGGAGTACTCGCCGATCTCGTCCTCGGTCAGGCTCGTGCGGCGCAGCAGCTCGTCGCGCCACTGCCGCGCGGAGACGGTGTTGGTCACGAGGATCAGCGTGGTGGTGCGCGAGCGAGCCATCGCGCCGGCACCCACGAGGGTCTTCCCGGCACCGCAGGGGAGCACGACGACGCCGCTCCCGCCGTGCCAGAAGCTCTCCACCGCCTGCTGCTGGTAGGGGCGCAGGTGCCAGTCGGCCGTGTCGAGGTGGATGGCGTGCGCCTCGCCGTCGACGTAGCCCGCCAGGTCCTCGGCCGGCCAGCCCAGCTTCAGCAGCGCCTGCTTGAGGCGCCCGCGCTCGCTCGGGTGGACCACGACGTCGTCCGCGTCCAGGCGCGCGCCGAGCATGCCCGCGACCCGCCGCGCCCGCAGGACCTCCTCGAGCACCGCACGGTCGAGCGCGTGGAGCACGAGGCCGTGCACGGGGTCCGAGACGAGCTGCAGGCGCCCGTAGCGGGCCATGGTCTCGGCGATGTCGACCAGCAGCGCGTGGGGCACGGGGTAGCGCGAGTAGTCGAGGAGCACCGCGACGACCTGCTCGGCGTCGTGCCCGGCGGCCCGCGCGTTCCACAGGCCGAGGGGGGTGAGCCGGTACGTGTGGACGTGCTCCGGGGCGCGCTCGAGCTCCGCGAACGGCGCGATCGCACGCCGGCACGCGTCGGCGTCGGGATGGTCGACCTCGAGCAGGAGCGTCTTGTCGCTCTGGACGATGAGCGGACCGGTCACGGCGTCACGTCCACGATCCGGTGCACAGCCACCGTGAGCTCGGCCTCCCGGTCCAGGTCCAGGACCCGCACCCGCCCGGCGTCGACGCGCAGGGGCCGGACACGCCGCCGCGAGGTCGAGCCGTCCGGGCCGACGAGCTGCAGCCACACCGGGCGGTGCTCGGCCGCGGCCTCACGCAGGAGCCCGATCGCCAGGCCCGGGCCCGACGGGTCCGTCGGGTCGAGGTCGTCGTCCGTCTCGCCACGCCGTCGGTCCCCCGCGAGAAGGTCGGCGGCCAGGCGGTGCAGGCGACGCTCGCGCGCCTCGGCGGCGTCCTCCGACGG
>JAEZBT010000266.1 GCA_023426865.1 Actinomycetes bacterium | reverse complement strand
CGTCACCGACGGGGCGCGGGGTAGGCGGGCGACTCACCGCTCCATCGTCGCCGCCGGGCCGCGCGTCGGCGGCCGGTGACACGCCGGGCCGGCGACTCGTCCTTCCCCTCCCGTGTGGAGCGCGCGGCGCCCCTCCCGTGTGGAGTGTTTGCGACGGACACGCCGGGCGTGTCCGTCGGAAACGCTCCACACGCGGCGCGAACGCTCCACACGCGTCGCGAACGCTCCACACGCGGCGCGAACGCTCCACTCTCCGGGGACGGGAGCGGCGCCCGTCAGAGGGCGGCGAGGATCTCCCGCATGAGAGCCGCGGTCTCGCTGGGGGTCTTGCCGACGCGCACACCGGCGGCCTCGAGGGCCTCCTTCTTCGCCTGCGCGGTGCCGGACGAGCCGGACACGATCGCGCCCGCGTGACCCATGGTGCGGCCCTCGGGGGCGGTGAACCCGGCGACGTAGCCGACCACCGGCTTCGTCACGTTCGCCTTGATGAACGCGGCCGCGCGCTCCTCGGCGTCGCCGCCGATCTCGCCGATGAGGACGATCGCCTTGGTGTCGGGGTCGGCCTCGAACGCGGCGAGCGCGTCGATGTGGGTGGTGCCGATGATCGGGTCGCCGCCGATGCCGATGCACGTGGAGAAGCCCAGGTCACGCAGCTCGAACATCATCTGGTAGGTCAGCGTGCCCGACTTCGACACGAGGCCGATCGGGCCGGGGCCGGTGATGTCGGCGGGCGTGATGCCGACGTTCGAGCGGGCCGGGCTGATGATGCCGGGGCAGTTCGGGCCGATGAGCCGCACGTCCGCCGCCTGGGCGGCGGCGAAGAACTCGGCGGTGTCGGCCACCGGGATGCCCTCGGTGATGATGACCACCAGCGGCATCCGCGCGTCGACGGCCTCGAGCACCGCGCCCTTCGCGTGCGCCGGGGGCACGAAGACCACCGAGACGTCGGCGCCCGTCGCAGCCATCGCCTCGGCGACGGTGCCGAACACCGGGACGTCGATGTCGCCATCGGGCGTCGGGAAGGTGACCGACGTCCCCGCCTTGCGCGGGTTCACGCCACCCACGATCCGGGTGCCCGCAGCGAGCATGCGCGTCGTGTGCTTCATGCCCTCCGAGCCGGTCATGCCCTGGACGATGACCTTGGAGGCCTCGGTCAGGAAGATCGCCATGTCGCTGTCGCTCTCTCTCGTCTCGAGGTCTCAGGCCTGGGGGGTGCGGGCTGCGTGCGCCGCATGGGCGAGCCGGGCGGCGTCGTCGGCGCCGCCGTCCATGGTGTCGGCGAGGGTCACCAACGGGTGCGCGGCCTCGCGCAGGATCCGCCGCCCCTCCTCGACGTTGTTGCCGTCCAAGCGGACGACGAGCGGCTTGGTCGCGTGGTCGCCCAGGATGCCCAGGGCGGCGACGATGCCGTTCGCGACGGCGTCGCACGCGGTGATGCCCCCGAAGACGTTGACGAAGACCGCGTCCACCTGCGGGTCGCCGAGGATGACGTCCAGGCCCGCCGCCATGACCTCGGCCGACGCACCGCCGCCGATGTCGAGGAAGTTCGCCGGGCGCACGCCGCCGTGCCGCTCCCCCGCGTACGCGACGACGTCGAGCGTGGACATGACCAGGCCCGCACCGTTGCCGATGATGCCGACCGAGCCGTCGAGCTTGACGTAGTTGAGGTCGTGCTCCTTGGCCTTGGCCTCGAGCGGGTCGGTGGCCGCGGCGTCCTCGAGCTCGGCGTGCTCGGGGTGCCGGAAGTCCGCGTTGGCGTCGAGGCTGACCTTGCCGTCGAGCGCAAGGATGGCGCCCTCCTCGGTGCGCACCAGCGGGTTCACCTCGACGAGCGTCGCGTCCTCCTCGCGGTAGACCGTCCACAGGCGCTCGATGACGTCGGCGACCTGGCCGGCGACGTCGGGCGCGAAGCCCGCGGCCGCGACGATCTCCTCGGCCTTGGCGCGGTCGATGCCGACCTGCGGGTCGACGGGGACCTTGGCGAGCGCCTCGGGGCGCTCGACCGCGAGCTGCTCGATCTCCATGCCGCCCTCGACGCTGCACATCGCCAGGTAGCGGCGCTCGGCGCGGTCCAGGAGGACGGAGAAGTAGTACTCCTCGGCGATGGTGGCCCCGACCGCGACCAGGACGCGGTGCACGGTGTGGCCCTTGATGTCCATGCCGAGGATGTCGCGGGCGCGGGCCTCGGCCTCCTCCGGCGAGTGCGCGAGCTTGACGCCGCCCGCCTTGCCGCGGCCGCCCGTCTTCACCTGCGCCTTCACGACGACGGTCCCCCCGCCCAGCCGCTCGGCTGCCGCGCGGGCCTCCTCGGGAGTCGTGGCGACGATGCCGCCCAGCACGGGCACGCCGTGCTTGTCGAACATGTCCCGGGCCTGGTACTCGAACAGGTCCACCTGGTCGGTCCTCCCTCTCGCGGGCACGGTCGCCCGGGATGTCGCGGACGGGCTCCCACTGTTGCGAGGGCCTGCCCGGGGTGTCGTCACCATCGTCGGCCGACTGATGGTAACCGTGCGGAGCAGATATCTTCACATCGAGAGATCTTGGTCACAGCGAGCTGTCGTGCCGGTGATCTTGGTCTGCGTCGTCAACAAGTCCCGCCGCCCGATTCATCCATGTCCGTCCGGAATAGTACACTTGTGCTAACGCCGGAAGGAGTGGAGGACGCGCCATGGGAACGCTGGGCGAGCAGGTGGCGCACGTGCGCCGGCTCGCCCACGAGCTCGGCCGGACCGACGTCGACACGCTGGACCCGCGGGAGGCCGAGGCGCTGCACCGCGAGCTCCGGTCGGCCACGGACCAGCTCCAGGCGGTGGCGGCCCGCCTGCTCCTGCGCGTGGAGGACGGCGGCCGCTGGGTGGGCGCCGCGCGGTCCTTCCCCGAGT
>JAEZBT010000243.1 GCA_023426865.1 Actinomycetes bacterium | reverse complement strand
GTGCACGACCGTCCGGTCTCCCGCGACGTGGCGCAGGTCGAGGAGCCCGACGGCGGCCGGGAGGTCCGCGGACGCCACCTGACGGCACTGCGCGAGCGAGCGCACCGAGTGGTCCAGCGACAGCCCCGCGTCCCAGATCGGGTACCAGCAGCGCTCGGCGACCCGGGCGACCGTCGCGGCGTCGTGCGTGCGGCCGTCGTGCACGAGCAGCAGGTCCAGGTCCGACGCCGGGCTCGCGTCCCCCCGCCCGAGGCTTCCGACGGCGCCGAGCGCGAGGCCGTCCGTCGTCGGCAGGTCCGCCGTGGCCGCCTCGAACAGGTCGGTCAGGCGCGAGGTCACCAGGTGCACGACGGCGGCCCGGCGGACCGTGCCGTCGGCCCCCGGACCGGTCATCCGGGCCGCGAGGTCGAACCTGTCGACGGCGAGGTCCCCCCCCCCCGCGAGGGGGTGCGGGACCTCGGACCCGCCCGGGTCCGGGCCGGGGACCGGCCGGGTGGACTCGGGCAGCGACATGTCAGAGCGCGTCGGGGCCGTGCTCCCCGGTGCGGACGCGTGCCACGTCCTCGACCGGGATGGTCCAGACCTTGCCGTCGCCGATCTTGCCGGTCTGCGCGGCCTTGACGATCGCCTCGGTGACCGTGAGGGCATCGATGTCCGCGACCAGCACCTCGACCCGCACCTTCGGGATGAGGTCGACCTGGTACTCCGCGCCCCGGTAGACCTCGGTGTGCCCGCGCTGGCGGCCGTAGCCGCTCGCCTCGCTCACCGTCATGCCCCGGACGCCGGCCGCCTCGAGGGCTGCCTTCACGTCGTCCAGCCGGTGGGGCTGGATGACAGCCGTGACGAGCTTCATGCGTTCACCTCCGAGGTGGCGCGACCGGCGGCCGCGTTGGGGACTGACGGGTCGGCGATGCGTCCACGCGTGGCGGGGAGCGCCTCGTACGCGGTCTCGCCGTGCACCGCGACGTCGATGCCGGCGACCTCGACGTCCTCGGTGACCCGCCAACCCGTGGTGGCCTTCAGGAGGAGCCCGAGCACCACCGTGACCAGGCCCGAGACCACGATCGCCACGAGCGCGATGAGGACCTGGACGACGAGCTGGCGCGCGTCACCGCCGTAGAACAGCCCGGTGCTCGTGCTGAAGAAGCCGATGAGCACGGTGCCGGTGAGACCGCCGACGAGGTGGACGCCCACGACGTCGAGCGAGTCGTCGTAGCCGAACTTGTACTTCAGGCCGACGGCGAGGGCGCACAGCGCACCGGCGATCGCCCCGAGGAAGACCGAGCCGACCGGCGAGACCGTGCCCGCCGCCGGGGTGATCGCGACCAGGCCCGCCACGATGCCGGACGCCGCCCCGAGGGATGTGGCGTGTCCGTCACGGATCTTCTCGACTAGGAGCCAGGCGAGCATCGCGGCGCACGTCGCCACGGTCGTGTTCACCCACGCGAGGCCGGCGAAGCCGTCGGCGGTGAACGCCGAGCCGCCGTTGAACCCGAACCAGCCGAACCAGAGGAGCGCGGCACCCAGCATCACGAGCGTGAGGTTGTGCGGGCGCATCGGCTCCTTGCCGAAACCCTTGCGCTTGCCGATGATCAGGGCGAGCACCAGGGCCGCCACACCGGCGTTGATGTGCACGACGGTGCCGCCCGCGAAGTCGATCGGTGCCACCGTGGCGGCGCCGTCGGTGGTGCCGAACACCATCGCGGCCAGGCCGTCCTCGCTGCCGCTCAGCAGGCCGCCGCCCCAGACCATGTGCGCCATCGGGAAGTAGGCGAGGGTCGCCCACGCACCTGCGAAGACGAGCCATGTGCCGAACTTCACGCGGTCGGCGAGCGCGCCGCTGATCAGCGCGACGGTGATGATCGCGAACGTCGCCTGGAACGCGACGCCGACGATCGCGGGCACGCCGAAGCCGTCGATCAGGAACTCACCGGCGTCGTCGTAGATCGCGCCGTCGAGCCCGAACTGGTCGAGCGGGTTGCCGAAGAGCCCACCGACGTCGGCGCCGTAGGACATCGACCAGCCCCACAGCACGTAGATGACCCCGACGACGCCCAGCGCGCCGAAGCTCATCATCATCATGTTCAGCACGGACTTGGCGCGGGACATCCCGCCGTAGAACAGGGCCAGTCCGGGCGTCATCAGCAGCACGAAGGATGCCGAGGTGAGCATCCAGGCTGTCGCTCCGAAGTTGAGGTCCATCCGACTTCCTTCCCTCGCCAGCCGGGCGGCTGGTCCGGGACTCACTGTCGGGGAGAGCGGTTTCGCGCCGACGTGCGCCCGGTTACGGCCGGATCACACGAACGTCCACCTTGTTAAATCTGCGTTTCCGCGGGCGGGCGCGGCGGGGGGCGCGCAGCGCACCTCAGCCGGCGAGCAGGCCGTCGACGAACGCCTCCGGGTCGAACGGCGCCAGGTCGTCCGGGCCCTCGCCGAGCCCCACGAGCTTGACCGGGACCCCGAGCTCGCGCTGCACCGCGACGACGATGCCGCCCTTCGCGGTCCCGTCGAGCTTCGTGAGCACGATGCCGGTCACGCCTGCGACCTCGGTGAACACCTGCGCCTGGCGCAGCCCGTTCTGGCCGGTCGTCGCGTCGAGCACGAGCAGCACCTCCGCGATGGGCGCGGTGCGCGAGAGGACCCGGACGATCTTGCCGAGCTCGTCCATGAGACCGGCCTTGTTCTGCAGGCGGCCCGCTGTGTCGACCAGCACGACGTCGGCGTCGGACTCCTGCGCCCGTGCGAGCGCCTCGAAGGCCACCGACGCCGGGTCGGCACCCTCGCGGTCGGAGTGCACGACGGGGACGCCGACGCGGGCGCCCCACGTCTGGAGCTGGTCGGCGGCGGCCGCCCGGAACGTGTCGGCGGCGCCGAGCACGACGGTGCTGCCCTCCGCGACGAGCACGCGGGCCAGCTTGCCGACGGTCGTCGTCTTGCCCGTGCCGTTGACCCCGACGACCAGCACGACGGCGGGGTGGGCGGCGCCGCCGTCGGGCCCGGTGCCGACGGGTGCGACGGCGAGCGAGCGGTCGAGGTCCGTGCCGACGAGCGCCAGCAGCTGCTCGCGCAGGAGCGCACGCACCGTGCCGGGGTCGCGCACCCCGAGCACCCGGACCCGCTCGCGGTGTGCGTCGAGGAGCTCGGCCGTGGGACCGGCGCCGACGTCGGCGAGGAGCAGGACCTCCTCGATCTCCTCCCAGTCCGCCTCGG
>JAEZBT010000208.1 GCA_023426865.1 Actinomycetes bacterium | reverse complement strand
GCTCGGGGGGGCAGCCGACGAGCCCGCCGGCCGACCCCGGCACCCCGCCGCCGCCTCCGCCGCCGCCGTCGAACGACCCCTACGGTCCGGGGACGGGCAGCCAGCGCGGGTCCGCCGACCAGGGCGCCTCCGCCGTCGCGTGGGCGCTGCAGCAGGTGGGCAAGGCGTACGTGTACGGCGCGAGCGGCCCGGACAGCTTCGACTGCTCGGGCCTGACGATGCGCGCGTGGCAGAACGCCGGCCTGTCGATCAACCGGACCTCACGCGACCAGTACCGCGCCTACTACAAGGTTCCGTACGACCAGATGCGTCCCGGTGACCTGATCGCCTGGGGTACCAACGGTGCCGACCCGGGCAGCGTCTACCACGTGGCGATGTTCATCGGGAACGGCCAGATGGTCGAGGCGAGCCGCCCGGGCATCCCGGTCCGGGTGACGGCCATCCGCTGGCAGAGCACCATGCCCTACGCCGCCCGCCCGTAACCGGCACCCCCACCCCGCGAGAACGAGGACTTGGCGTCAAGACGAGGGGGTGATCCCCTCGTTCTCGCACCAAGTCCTCGTCTTCGTTGCGCGTGTCAAGCCGGGATCGCTCGCTGCTGTGGATCGTCGTTCAGGGGCCGGGGTCCTGGTGGAGGGTGTTCGCGTGCCGCGACGCCCGGGTGGACCCGATCCTCTGGCGTACGCGCACGTATCCGTGCCGCGTGTCTGGCTCGACCGCGACGTCGGTCCGGGGGTGGCGTCGGCGAAGGTCGCCGGCGGCGAGTGGATCCGCGTTCGACGCGGTGCCTACATCGCGGTGGACGGGCTGGACCCGGACGTTCACATCCGGGGACGGCAGACCGCGCTCGCCAGGTTGTCCGCCGTGTCGCTCCAGACCGCCGGAGGGATCGTGTTCAGCCACGAGAGCGCCGCCCTGCTCTGGGGCCTGCCGCTCTTCCGGCTGCCGGTGCGCACCCACCTGCTCGTTCCGACGGCGCAAGCAGGCGACTCGGCGGCCGACGTTGCACGCCACCACCTGCGTCAGGGCCCGTACGACGTCGTCGCGCGGCGAGGGCTCCCCGTCACCGGACTCGAGCAGACCGTCGTCGACTGCGCCCGCACGCTGGGTCCGCGCGGGGGGCTCGTGGTGGCGGACGCGGCGCTTGCTGCCGGTGCGCGACGGGACCTGTTGGGGCAGATCCTGGCAGCCGCGGGTCGTGGTCGCGGCGTGCGGTGCGCTCGCGAGGTCCTCGCAGCGGCGGACGACGGTGCCGAGTCGCCAGGAGAGACTCTCGCGCGATGGGCCCTGCTCCGGGCGGGCCTGCCTGCACCGGTCACGCAGGTCCCCGTCGAGACGCACCTCGGCGTCTTCTGGGTCGATCTGGGCTGGCCGGCTCTCCGGTTCGCGGCCGAGTACGACGGCGTCGAGAAGTACGGAGGAGGGACGACGGCCGTGCTCATCGCAGAGAAGCGACGTCAGGACGCCATCGAGGAGGCGGGGTGGCGCGTGGTGCGGCTCACCGCCGGCGACGTCCGCGACCCTGTGGCCCTGGCCCGTCGGCTCCGGCCGCGCTTGCCCGGCGGTGTCCTGCGCCCCCGGCGCCTGCTTGCCGACTGAGCCCTCTGAGCGTGGGTGCCACGACGAGGACTTGGCGCGAGAACGAGGACGTGGATGCCTCGTTCTGGCGGCAAGTCCTCGTTCTCGCGGAGGAGCGACGAGAGCCGGGGTCCGGCTAGTGGGCGCCCGGGCGGGTGGTGTAGCCGGCGTCGATGGCGCGCTGGCGGCTCGCCTGGATCTCGGCCTCGGCGGCGGCCTTGTCCGCCCAGTAGGCGCCCTCCACCGACTTGCCGGGCTCCAGGTCCTTGTAGACCTCGAAGAAGTGCTGGATCTCCAGGCGGTGGAACTCCGACACGTCGTCGATGTCCTGCCGCCACGACGCGCGCTGATCGCCCGCAGGCACGCACAGCACCTTGTCGTCGCCGCCCGCCTCGTCGCGCATGCGGAACATCCCCAGCGCGCGGCAGCGGATCAGGCAGCCGGGGAACGTCGGCTCCTCGAGGAGCACCAGGGCGTCCAGCGGGTCTCCGTCCTCGCCGAGCGTCCCCTCGATGAACCCGTAGTCGTCCGGGTACCGGGTCGAGGTGAAGAGCATGCGGTCGAGGCGGATGCGGCCCGTGGCATGGTCCAGCTCGTACTTGTTCCGGTTGCCCTTGGGGATCTCGATCGTG
The DNA here is from genome assembly GCA_023426865.1 of Actinomycetes bacterium. GTDB lineage: Bacteria > Actinomycetota > Actinomycetes > Actinomycetales > Cellulomonadaceae > Actinotalea. Next base: position 394 of record JAEZBT010000208.1, on the reverse strand, counting down.
ACGTCGAACTCCACGGCTCTCCTTCGCTCGGCGCGCACGTCCCGACGCGCGGCCGGTGGGCCGGGCGGGCGTGCCGATCATTAGTGTGACGCACGGGCCGCGATCGGCGCGCCCCCCGCCGAGGGTCGGGCACCCGCCGTCGGCACGGCAGCACGGCAGCACGGCAGCACGGCAGCAGCGTCACAGCAGCAGGGCACACGGCAGCAGGGCACACGGCAGGACGACACGAGGGCAGGGCAGGCGATGGCACGCGGTGCACGTTGGGCGGTCGGGACGACGGCCGTCCTCCTGGTGCTGGGCGCGGGCGGCTACGCGGCCGCCGACGCCTACGACGTCGCCCCCGGCCCCCTCACGCTCGAGTCGCCGCCGCCCACCCCGGCCCCCTTCCCGACGG
>JAEZBT010000188.1 GCA_023426865.1 Actinomycetes bacterium | reverse complement strand
CCACGGAGCCCCAGGTCTGGCACTCGCCGCAGCGGCCGACCCACTTCGCCGTCGTCCACCCGCACTCGGCGCAGACGTACCCGGGCCGGCCCGCGCGTGCCCCGCCCGACGCGCGGGGGTTGCCGGTGGCGGCACGCGCCGCGGTGGTGGACATGGGCCGACCGTACCGACCGCCGCCGACACCCCGGCTCCGCCGCGCACACCCTGTCGTTCTAGGCTGGCGCTCATGGTGGACCCGGAGCCCAGCGCCCCGGAGCGCGAGGCGGCGCAGCGCCCGCGGGGCCGTCGGGCGCGCGGCGAGGACACCCGTGTCGCGATCGTCGAGGCCGCCCGCGCGGAGTTCCTCGAGCGGGGCTACGCCGCGGCGAGCATGCGCGCCGTCGCGCGTCGGGCGGGCGTCGACCCCGCCCTGGTGAGGTACTGGTTCGACGACAAGCCGTCGCTGTTCGCGGCGTCGCTCATGGACGCGCGGATCAACCCTGCGCGCCTGGCCGAGCGCGTGGCGGCCGGCCCGATCGAGACGATCGGGACGCGGCTCATGGAGACCGTCCTCGGCGTCTGGGAGTTCCCGGACGCCCAGGAGAAGATGCAGCTCCTGCTGCGGACCGTCGCGGCGGGCCACGACCTGCCGGGTTCGCTGCGCGAGTACCTCATGGCCGAGGTCTTCTCGCGCGTGCGGCCGGTCGTCCCCGGGCCGGACGCGGACCTGCGCGTGAACCTGGCGATGTCGCACGTCGTCGGCCTGCTGCTGGCGCGCTACGTCGTGCGCCTGGAGCCGCTCGCCTCGGCGCCCGTCGCGGACGTCATCGCGCAGGCGGGCCCGGTCATCCAGCGCTACTTCACGCCCGAACCCCGCTGACGCCCGACCACGCGCCCGGGGCCCCCGCCCGGGGCCCGCCGCCCGGGACACCGCCGCCCGGGACGCCGCCGCCCGATGCCGTGGTCGTGGTTCTCGACCGAGGTCGAGGGGCCGGGCCCTCGACCTCGGTCAGCATCCTCGACCTCGCCGGACCAGAGCCCACATCCCCAGGCCCTAGGTCCTTCCGCCGGAGGGCGATCGGGCGTAGATTTCCTCACATGAGGAATAATCAGGGCGGCGCTCCCGCCATCCGAGCCAGGGGGCTCCGCGTGGTGCGCGGCGGCCGCAAGGGCGTCGTGATCATCGACGGCATGGACCTCGACGTTCCGGCGGGCCAGCTCGTCGGCCTGCTCGGGCCGAGCGGCAGCGGCAAGACGACGCTGATGCGCGCCGTCGTCGGCGGCCAGGCGAACGTCACCGGCACGCTCGAGGTGCTGGGGCTCCCGGCCGGCGACCCCGCGCTGCGCCACCGCGTCGGCTACGTCACCCAGTCCCCGAGTGTCTACGGCGACCTCACGATCACCGAGAACCTGCGCTACTTCGCGCGCCTCATCGCGGCACCGGACGACGACGTCGCCCGCGTGCTCGCCGAGGTGGACCTGGCCGCCATCGCCGACCGGCGGGTCAGCGTGCTGTCCGGCGGCGAGCGCTCGCGCGTCTCGCTGGCCGCGGCCCTGCTCGGACGGCCGGAGCTCCTCGTGCTCGACGAGCCGACGGTCGGCCTGGACCCGGTGCTGCGGCGCGACCTGTGGGCCCTGTTCCGCAGCCTCGCCGAGCGCGGGACCTCGCTGCTGGTGTCGAGTCACGTCATGGACGAGGCGACGCGCTGCGACCGCCTGGTGCTCATGCGCCTGGGCCGGGTGCTCGCGGACGCGACGCTCCCCGAGCTGCTCGAGCGTACGGGCGCGGACGACGCCGACGGCGCGTTCCTCGCCCTGGTCGACCGGGCCGACGAGGAAGGGGCGGCGGCGTGATCACCACCCTGACCCTGTCGACGGCGGCCCGCGTGCTGCGCCAGCTGCGCCACGACCGCCGGACGATCGCCCTCATCCTCGTCGTGCCCTGCTTCCTCATGGGCATCGTCGCGTGGATGTTCTCCGACACCCCGATGGTCATCGACCAGTTCGGACCCTTGCTGCTCGGCGTCTTCCCGATGTTCGTGATGTTCCTCATCACCAGCGTCGCGACCCTGCGCGAGCGCCAGTCCGGCACCCTCGAGCGCCTCATGACGACGCCGATCCGCCGCGCCGACTTCGTGCTCGGCTACGGGCTGGCGTTCGCCGTGCTGGCCACGCTGCAGGGCCTGGTGCTGACGGGCTTCGCCATCTGGGTCTGCGGCATGGACGCCAAGGGCGACCTGTGGCTGATCGTCGCGGTCGCGGTGCTCGACGCGGTGCTCGGGTGCGTGCTGGGCCTGGCGGCGTCGGCGCTCGCGAACACCGAGTTCCAGGCCGTGCAGATGATGCCGCTGTTCATCATCCCGCAGCTGCTCACGGGCGGTCTGCTGATGCCCCGCGACCAGATGCCGCAGGCGATCGAGTGGTTCTCCCGCGCGATGCCGCTGACCTACGGCATGGAGGCGCTGCAGGACCTCGCCCGCGGGGCCGAGCTCGGCGACATCGCCGGCGCGGTCGGCGCGATCCTGGCGTTCATCGTCGCCTCGCTGGCCCTGGCCATCACGACGCTGAGGAGGCGCACCCCCTGACGGGTGAAACGCCGCGATCCGGCCGACGTCGACCGCCCCGGTGCGGTTGACTCGGCCGGACGCGTGCGTGGTGCCGGCGACTCGCGGGGCGGGCCCCAGCGTCCCCACCGTCGTGCGGTGCTCGGCGGCTCTCAGGAGGGTTCCGTGACGGGTGTGCGAGTGTTTCGTTATCAGGTCGCGGAGCGGTTCGAGTGGGTGGTGCCACGGCGAGCGGAGGACTTCGACTGGCGCACCGACCGGCCCTGGGCGCCGGGAAGCCGGTGCGTGTCGACGTGCTCAAGGTCGGTGACAGGCATCGGCGACTGAAGCGCGCAGCCATGCCATGGCTGGCCGCTGATCTTCTGGTCCTGCGAGACGAAGCGATCGACGCTGTGGGCCCCCTCCTGGAACCGCACGGAGTGCTGCTTCCGCTCGAGTGCGATGAAGCGGACCTGGTGATGTTCTCCGCCGGCGTGCGGGAGGGTGTCATCGATGAGGCCCGGTCGGAGCTCGTGAGGCTCGACGCGGGTGAGATCATCTACCTGCCAGGCCCGGTGTTCCACGCCGACCTCCTCGCCGGAGCCAGCGCTTTCCGTCTCGCCGAGCTGCCCTACGGAGGCACCTTCTTCACGAGCCCTCTCGTTGACGCGATCCAACGGACGGGCACAACCGCTGGTACGAACTTCGAGCTCGTGCACGAGGAGTCGGCCGGGCGGTAGAAGACCTGCGTGCGGACGAGCTGGCCGACGCCTTCGAGAGTCTCGAGCCCGCGCCCTGCGATGCCGGCGGGCCGTTGTCCCCGCTGAGGGCGGTCAAGCTCGCTGCCTTCCGCCGGGCCGCCGCTGAGAAGGAGCTGGCCGACGCCGGTGCGCGGCCTACCGCCAGGCCATCAGCAGGTCGTCGGCGTCCCACACGTGGGCGAGCCGTGGGTCCCCCCACCCGCGGGGCACACGCTGACGAGGGGGACCCCGGCCGTGTAGCCGGGGACGGCGATGGCGTCTCGGGCGAGAACGTCGACGTCGCGGCGCTCGAGTGGCGACTCGCGCCACTTGATCGTGCCGACGAAGCCGAGTCGTGTGGCCGGGGACCGGTCCGCACCGACGAGGTCCACCTCGGGAGTGTTCGAGCGCGGCCACCAGCCGCCGACCGCCGCGACGTCGGGCCAGTCGTCGTTCGGCAGTGCCCGTTCGAGCGCGTCCCTTGCTCGCCCGACGGAGTTCTCCACGGGACCTCCGCTCACGAAACCACCAAGAACGGGACCACCAACTCTGGTGGTTTCGCCGCCCGGTCCTCGACCGGTCGACACTCGCGCGGAGCGGCCCGCCGATCACGAAACCCACCACCCTCTAGGCTGGCGACCAGGATCGGCGGGGGAGGACGTATGAGCACCACCGGTGGCGGCGAGGGCCGTTGGCCGTTCGAGCGTGTCGGCGAGGGCCCGAGCACGAGCCCGAGCACGAGCCCGAGCCCGATGCCGCAGGGCCCGTCGCAGGCGTTCGCCCCCCAGGGGCCTGGCACCGGTTGGGGCCCCGCGGCATCCGCGACCCCTCCGCCGTCGTCCCCGACGCCCCCGCCCGCAGCCCAGCCGACCGGGTTCGGCGTGCACGCCGCCTCGGCGCGCCCCCCGGCCGAGCCGGCCCCCGGCGCCCACCCCCCCGGCTCGCGCCGCGCCGGCCAGGCCACCAAGCCTGGCCGACGCCGTCCGCCGCTCTGGCTGCTCATCCTCATCGGCGTCGTCGTCATCGGCGCGGTCGTCGCGGTGATCCTCCTGCTGACGCAGGAGGACGAAGCCGAGCCGATCCCCGCCGCGACCGTCACGCTCCCCGTGCCCACGCCGACGATCGACGCGATCGCGCGCGAGCCCGGCACCCCGTTCTTCGACGCCCTGCCGTCGGAGGTGCTCCAGTTCGCGCTGACCGAGGTCGGCGAGAGCCAGGACCTGCTGCTCGGCGGCGCGATCGAGGGCTACCGCCTCGTGTACTCCGACGGCGGCGCCGACACCCTCACCGTGCTCGCCGGCCAGTGGCGCGACACCGCCGGCCCGCAGGCGCGGCTCGACGCCGTCCTCGCCGAGGTCGGCGAGGTGCCCGTGGCGAGCGACCTCCCCGAGCCGGAGGCCACCGAGCCCGCAGCGACGGACGAGGGCGAGGACGCCGAGGACTCCGAAGACTCCGAGACGAGCCCGACCCCCACCGAGGAGCCGCTCCCGTCGCCCGAGCAGGGCCCGGTGGAGGTCGACGGCCAGGAGGTCGGCCGCTACGTGTTCGTGCCCCGCGAGGACGGCACCGGCACGATCTGGTGGACCAACTCGACAGTGTTCATCCAGCTCGACGGCCCGTGGACCGAGCTGCGCGACGTCTTCACGGCGTACCCGCTGTGACCACCCCGGACGGCACCGCGGCCGAGCCCGCAGCCGAGCCGGCAGCCCCGCGCGTCGCCGTCCTGGGCGGCGGCGTCATGGGGGAGGCCCTGGTCGGTGCCGCCCTGCGCGCGGGCGCCGACGCCGGCGACGTCGTCGTGGCCGAGAAGGCTGCGAAGCGCGCTGCTGAGGTGGCCGAGCGGCACGGCGTCGCGACCACCGGC
>JAEZBT010000187.1 GCA_023426865.1 Actinomycetes bacterium | reverse complement strand
GATCAGGGCCGGCGTCCCGAGCCCACCGAGGCGGCCGCCATGAGCCCGACGCCGGACCCGTCCCTGCCCCCACCGACGTCCGCAGCGACCGGGGTCGCCCGATCCGCCGACGCGCGCCGGCTCGGCGGTCCGCTAGGTTCGGGAGCGCAGGGGAGGGCGGCGCGCGCCTCCGCGCGGCAGGACGGGACTGGTGTGAGCGGGTACGACGGCGGGCAGGCGCCCCATCCCGGCGGAGATCAGCAGCGGCCCCCCGGGCCGCCGCCGGTCTACGGCCAGCCCGGCCCGTACGCCCAGCAGCCGGCCCCGTACGGACAGCAGGCCGCCCCGTACGGCCAGCAGCCCGCCCCGTACGGCCAGCAGCCCCCGGCGCAGCCCTGGGGTGGCTCCGCCCAGCCCCAGGCCCCGCGGCCCTACGCCCAGCCCTACGGCCGGCAGCCGTCCGGCCAGCCCTACCGCCAGCCGTTCGCGCAGCAGCCCTACGGCCAGGTGCCCTACGGCGGGGCGTACGGGCAGCCGTATGGCGCGCCCTACGGCCAGCCGTACGGCGCGCACTACGGCCAGCCGTCCGCCGTCGTGCCGCCTCTGTACGACCGGCCACGGCGCCGCGGCAACGGCCCGGTGATCGTGGCGACGGTCGTCGTCTGGGCGCTGGTCATGGTCGGGATCGTCGTCGGCGTGGACGCCCTCCAGGGCACCCCCGGGCCGGACCCGGTCCCGGACGACGCGTCGGCGCTCGTGCGCGTCGCGGACCCCGACGAGCTCCCACCGCCGATGTCCTCAGGCACGGTGGTCCCGACGCCGGGGTTCGGCGAGGAGCCGTCCCGACTCCGGCGGGCGGAGCCCCCTGCAGTGCCGTCCGACGAGTACGCGTTCCTGGAGACCTACGGTTCCGGCGAGCCCGTGGGCTGGTCGCCGTGCCGGCCGATCCACGTGGTGGTGAACCTCGACGGCGCGCCCCCCGGCTTCCTCGCGGAGCTGTTCGCCGTCCTCGGCGACATCACCGAGCTCACCGGCCTCGTCTTCGTCTACGACGGCGAGACCACCGAGGAGCCCGACCTCAGCCGCGAGTCGTTCCAGCCGGAGCGGTACGGGGACCGGTGGGCTCCCGTGCTCGTCGCCTGGACCGACGACGACAAGGTGAGCGACATGGAGGAGGACGTCGTCGGCCTGGCGATGAGCGAGTCGCGCGGGGACCTCACGACGGGCGTCGTCTCGCGCGTGAGCGGTGAGGTGTACCTCGACACCGAGCTGCGCAGGTACCCCGACGACCCGACGGGGCAGGAGGCGTGGGTCTCGGTGCTCCACCACGAGCTCGGTCACCTCATCGGCCTGGACCACGTGGACGCGACCGACCAGCTCATGTACCCGGAGGACTCCGGGCGCCTGCGCTCGTTCCAGGAGGGTGACCGCACGGGGCTCTACGAGCTCGGCCAGGGGGCCTGCGCCCCGGGCGTCTGACCCGCGAGGGCCACGGACCGGCCCAGCTCAGGCCGAGCCGCGCCCCGACCTGGTGACGCCCGGCCGGTCGCCCGCCGTCCTCCGGGCGCGCGACGTGCGCGGGCGCGGCAGCAGCGGGTGCACGGTGGCCAGCCGTGCGTCGAAGGCGTCGCCGTCCGCGGGGCGGCCGAAGTGATACCCCTGGCCGTGGCTGCAGCCGAGCTCGACGAGGCGACGGCGCTGGTCCTCGTCCTCGATGCCCTCGGCGACGATGTCCAGCGCGTAGGCGCGCCCCAGCTCGACGATCGTGCGGACCAGCTGGTCGTCGTCCGGCTCCGCGTCGCCGCCCGAGACGAACGACCTGTCGATCTTGAGGATGTCCACGGGGAAGCGGCGTAGGTAGCCGAGCGCGCTGTACCCGGTGCCGAAGTCGTCCAGCGCGACGGCGATGCCCAGGTCCTTGAGGGTGCGCAAGCTGTCGAGGGTCTGCTCGTCGTCCTGGAGCAGCACGGACTCGGTGATCTCGATGATGAGCGCCGAGCCGGGCAGCCCGCTCGCGTCCAGGGCCTGGCGGACGTCGTCGGGGAACCCCGGGTCGCGCAGCTGGTGGGCCGAGACGTTGACGTTCATGGTCAGGCCCGGGTCCACGAGCCGCCAGCGCGCGATCTGCCGGCAGGCGGTCTGGAGCACCCAGCGCCCGATCGGCACGATCGCGCCGGTGACCTCGGCGATCGGGATGAAGTCCGACGGCGCGACCGCGCCCCGGGCGGGGTGGGTCCAGCGCAGGAGGGCCTCGACGCCGATCGACCGTCCCGACTCGAGCTCGACGATCGGCTGGTAGTGCAGGACCAGCTCGTGCCGGTCGAGCGCGGTCTGGAGATGGGCCTGCATCTCGAGGCGCTCGACGAGAGCCGCGCGCATGTGACCGTCGTAGGTGACGACGGCGCCGCTGCCGGCCGCGCGGGCGCGGTAGCGGGCGACGTCGGCGTTGCTGAGCAGCTCGTCGGCGGTGCGGCCCGCGCAGTCGGCGGCGTGCGCGACGCCCACGGCCACGCCGACGTGGACGAGCGTCCCCTGCACGGTGAAGGGCCGTTCGAGCGTGGCGATGACGCGGCGTGCGACCAGCTCCGGCGTGACCGGCGCCCGGCCGGGCAGGAGGACGGCGAACTCGGCCCCGCCGAACCGCGCCACCGTCGCGTCCGTGGAGACGACGGACAGCAGGCGCTCGGTGACCTGCTGGAGCAGCTCGTCGCCCGAGGTCCGGCCGAGGATGTCGTTCACCTCGCCGAAGCGGTCCAGGTGGAGCAGCAGCACCGACGGCAGCTCGTCCGCGGCGGCGTCGCGCAGCAGGTGCCGGAGCCGGTCGACGAGGAGGTGGCGCGTCGGCAGCCCGGTCAGGGTGTCCCAGAGCGCCTCCTGGATGGCCTCGAACGTGCGCGCCTCGGTGAGCGCCAGGCTTGCGTGCTCGGCGAAGGTCTGCAGCAGCTCGAGCTCGAGCGGACCGGCCGTCGCGCCCTCCGGCGCGGTCGTGCGCAGCTCGCCCGCGGGCACGCCGTGCACGTGCACGGGGACGGCGAGGGTGGTGGGCGTGTCCGGCACGTCGGCGCCCGCGACCAGGGGGCGCCCGGTCTCGTCGTCCAGGACGAGGGAGACCGGCCAGCCGTGCAGGACGGTGGCGGCGCCGTCGGTGATGGCCGTGAGGATCGTCGCCAGGGGCGCGCGGTGCGAGATGGCGCGCTGGACGTCCAGCAGGACGGTGAGCAGCCGCTCGGAGTTCGCCTGCCGCTCGAGCGCGCCGATCCTGTCCAGGGCGAGCCCGAGCCCGCCGGCCATCGCCACGAGCAGCTGCCGGTCCGACTCGGTGAAGGGCTCGCCGGTGCGGGCCACCGACAGACGCCCGCTCGTGCCCGCGTTCCAGGACGCCCCGAGGCGGTGGCACACGCCCACCCCGGCCACCTCCACCGGGTCGTCGCCGGGGGTGTCGACCACGAGCTCGGCGACCGGCGCGCCGAGGCTGCCGAAGCCGACGACGGACACGGCAGAGCGACCGACCGTCGCCGCCCCCGCCTCGGCACCGAGCCCCTGCGCCGCGAGCTCCGCGGCGACCTGCACGGCCGAGGCCATGTCGGCGCACCGACTCACTGATGCGAGGAAACGGACGAGGTGGTCCGGCGGGATCTGGTCGTCGCTCGTTGGCGCACGCAGCCCGTCGTCCACGTCAGTCCATCGGACCGTGGACGCCGGACATGAGGGTCTGAGCCGAACGGACCGGGTGAAAGTGTCCGCTTCGCGGCGCGGAGCGGCACAGGCTAGGCGTCGACGAGGCGCAGCCCGACGCGGACGGTGTCGCCCTCGTCGAGGCCCTCCGCGCGTCGGACCGCGCGCTTGACCGGCAGAACGTAGGTGGCGAGGCCCTTGGACGGGAAGATCGAGGTGCGCCACGTGGTCGCGCCGACGGTGACCTCGACGCGGAGTGAGCCGAAGCCCCGGGTCACGGCCTCGCCCGCCTCCAGCACCTCGTCCGCCACGTCCGTGGGCAGGCTGACGAAGGTCCACGCGTCGGCCTGGCGCGCGTCCCACAGCCACAGCGGGGCCTCGAAGTGCCAGGTCACGCGCTCATGCTGCCACCGGTCCCTGACGCGGGCACCGATGCCGTCCCCGGTGCGGGCGCCGGCCGCCGGGCGCACGACGGGGTTCATGCCGCCCCCGTCCCGCGCGTCCACGTCGAGGCGAGCAGGGCCACGGCGTGCTCCACGGTCTGGGGCGGGGGGCTCGGCCAGGCCGCCGAACGGTCCTCCGTGCGGCGCTCCGGTCGTGCGTCCGCCGGTGCCTCGTGGGTCGTCTCGGGGGCGGGGGCGTCGTCCATGGTGTCCACCCGTCCGGGGTGGGTGGGAGGACAGACCGGCGCCGGCCGCCGGACTGATCGGCCGGGATCAGGG
>JAEZBT010000231.1 GCA_023426865.1 Actinomycetes bacterium | reverse complement strand
CGAACCTGCACACCCACGTCGTCATCGCGAACAAGGTTCAGGGCCTCGACGGCGCGTGGCGCAGCGTCGACGGCCGGACCGTCCACGCCGCCGTCGTCAGCGTCTCTGAGCTCTATGACGCGCTGCTGGCAGACGAGCTGGCGCGGCGCCTGCCGGTGGAGTGGTCGATGTGCGACCGCGGCCCGCGGCGTAATCCGGCGTTCGAGGTCGACCGGATCGGCGAGGACGTGCTCGCGCACTTCTCGACACGTGCCGAGGCGATCCACTGCGCCGAGCAGGAGTGGCTTGCCCAGTTCGAGGCCACCCACGGCCGGGCACCGACGCGCGTGGAGACAACGCGGGCGCGGCAGCACCTCACGCGGGCGACCCGGCCACCCAAGACGGTTCGGCCGCTGGCCGATTTGCTGACGGACTGGGCCAACCGCGCTCGCGCGCTCACCGGGCTCGAGCCGCACGACCTGGCCGCGCGCGCCCTGGCCGGCGCCTACGGGCGGGCGTTGCACGCGCACGACGTCGGCCCGGACGTCCGGGCGGCGATAGTCGCGCAGGTGCTCGACGATGTGTCGACGCGGCGGTCTGTGTGGACGACGTGGAACCTCGGCGCCGCCGCTGTCCGCACCTCGAAGCTGCTGCGGATGGCGTCGCCGGCCGAGCGGCGGGCTCTGCTCAACGAGATCACGACCGACGCGGCGGCGGCGTGCGTGCACCTCGACGACAACCGCGACCCGATGACGCGGCGGGTCGGGGAGTCGCTGTTCACCTCGACCGAGCTGCTCGGCGCGGAGAAGGCGCTCATCGACGCCGCCGAGACCACCGGCGCACCGCACAGGCCCGCGGAGATGCTCGGCGCCATCCAGCTGCGGACTGAGCGCCACCTCGGCGCCCTCGCCCCCGACCAGCGCGCGGCCGCCGAGGCCGTCATCACCTCCCGTCGGCTGCTCGATGTGCTCGTCGGGCCGGCCGGTTCGGGCAAGACCACGACGCTCGCCGCCTTGTCCTCTTTCTGGCGGCACGGGATCGGGTCGGTCGTCGGGCTGGCACCGTCGGCAACCGCGGCGCGGGCACTGGCGGAGTCGCTCGGGGTGCCGTGCGAGACGACGGCGAAGTGGCTGCACGAGTCCATCGGCGACGGCGCCACCATCCGCGCCCTCCGCTACGCCGACGCCGTCGCCCGCAAGGCAAGCCGCGACTACCGGGAGCAGCGTGCGGCCAACGAGGAGCACTGGCGGCTACGCGCCGAGCAGGACCAGTGGCGCTTCTCCCCCGGCCAGCTCGTCATCGTCGACGAGGCATCCCTCGCCGACACCCGCACCCTCGCCGCGATCGTCGAGCAGGCCCGCGCGGCGACGGCCAAGGTGCTGCTCGTCGGGGACCATCTGCAGCGCGGGTCGGTCGACGCCGGCGGCGCGTTCGGGATGCTCGCCCGCCGCGGACCCACCGCCGAGCTCACCAGCCTCTGGCGGTTCAACCACCCCTGGGAGGCGCGGGCCAGCCTGGAACTCCGTCGCGCCCACCCGGCCGCGCTCGACGCCTACGAGGCCCACGGCGCCATCGCCTCCGGCGGGCACGACGCGATGCTCAACGCCGCGATCGACGCCGTCGCATCCGCCAGCGAGCAGGGGCGAGTCGCGGTGCTGCAGGCGGTCGACAACCGGACCGTGCGCGAGCTCAACTCCCGCATCCGCGCCGACCGCATCACCACCGGCGACGTCGCGCCCCCTGGGGTGAGCCTGCACGACGGGCTGACGGCCGGCGTCGGCGACCGGATCGTCACCCGCCGCAACCACCGCCGCCTGACCACCGCCGACGGGTTCGTGCGCAACGGCGCCCTGTGGAACGTCACCACCGTGCTGCCCGATGGGTCCCTCCGCGTCCGACCCGCCAACCACGACGACGCGGCCACCGTCCGGCTGCCCGCCGACTACGTCGCCGAGCACGTCGAGCTCGGCTACGCCACCACCATCGCCCGCACTCAGGGCATGACCGTCGACGAGACCCACACCATTGCCACCCCCGGCATGGGCCGCGAAGACCTGTACGTCGCGATGAGCCGCGGCCGTCACACGAACCGTGCCTACGTCGTCGTCGACCAAGGCGACCCGGAGTGCCTGCCGGGCCAGGCGCCGCCGTCGGGCCGGGAGGTGCTCGAGCGGATCCTGGCGACCAGCCACGCGGAGCCCAGCGCCACCGAGACCTGGGACGCCTACCACCCCGGCCGGGCCGCGCCGGTCGTGCCGCCCGTGCATCCACAGCAACCGCGGAACCCCTGGCCTCCACAGCCTGCGCCGTATCGCTTGACCGCGCCGCCGCCGTCGTCCGCCGATGGACCGGTGCTCGGTCGCTGACCACCGCCACACCCAACCCACCAGAAGGAGAGGGTCATGACCACCACCGCACAGCGCACCGTCCCCGCGACCCCGGCCCGGCAGTACTACCGCGTGAAGGACGCGGCGCGGGTGCTCGGGGTGCCGCCGCGGACGCTGTACCACCTGGTCGAGCACGAGCAGATCCCGTACCGGCGCCTCGGCACGGTGATCCTCCTCCCGGCGGCGTGGGTGGAGCGCGAGCCGACGATGCCGGTGAAGCGGCGCTGATGTCCGTCACCAGGCGGGCGCACCCGACCGGCAACGTGACCTGGCGCGCGAAGGTGTTCTTCGAGGGCCGGGTCATCGCGCAGCGGTCGTTCGAGCGCCGGGTCGACGCCAAGCGCTGGGAGGCCGACCAGCTCGCGAAGCTGGACGCCGGCTCGTGGATCGACCCGGCGCGCGGGCGGATGACGTTCGCGGCGCTGGCCGAGGAGTGGCAGGCCTCGCGTGGTCACCTGGCGG
>JAEZBT010000085.1 GCA_023426865.1 Actinomycetes bacterium | reverse complement strand
GGCCGGAGCGCGCCGGGCGGCACGGTCGACGTGGTCGTGCGCCTGCGTGCGGCCGAGCCGGCCGCCGAGCGTGATGCCCCGGCAGGTCAGGTGCAGGCGATCGCTGTCGAGCAGGTGCTCGCGACGGCGGGCCTGGCGGGGGGCGACGTCGTGCCGGACGCCTACGGTGTCGTCGCGACGGAGGACGGCCGTTCCCCGGCCGACGTGAACCGGTTGCCGCGGCCCGACGCCGACCTCGGGCCGCACCTGTCGTATGCGTTCCAGTGGTGGGTCTTCGCCCTGGGCGCCCTGGTCGGCGCCGTGATGCTCCTGCGGCGCGAGTCGGCGGAGGACGCCGCGAGGGGCGACGTGGGGGCGGGCGCGGGCGGAGCCGGGCGGTCGGCCCCGGCGGCACCGCGCAGGACCCGCCGCCGGAGGCCCACGGCCGAGGAGGAGGAGGACGCGATCCTCGACGCCGCCGAGGGCGGGCCCTCCAGCCCGCTCAGCCCCCGTTCCTGATGGCGGCGCGGCGGGCCTCCGCCGCAGCGCCGCGCGTGGCGCCCCCTCGACTGCGCATCTGCACGCCCGACTCGGCGAGCACGCCGTGCACGAAGCCGTAGGAGCGACCGATGTCGTCGGCCATCGACCGGATGCTCTCGCCGCGCTGGTAGCGCTCCACCAGCGTCTGCGCGAGGCTCTTGCGCCCTTCGCCGGTGATGCGCGAGCCCTTGGGCAACCTGTCGCTCATGTGGTCCCTCCTGTGTCGGGCGGTGGTCCCGAGTAGTGGTGCGAGCGGTGTCACGCGAGCGAGATGAGGTCCGCGTAACTCTCGTTCCACAGATCTTCGTCCCCGTCGGGCAGGAGCACCACTCGATCGGGCTGCAGACTTTCCACGGCACCTTCGTCGTGTGTCACCAGGACAACTGCACCCTCGTAGCGGCGTAGCGCCGACAGGATCTCCTCACGGCTCGCCGGGTCGAGGTTGTTGGTCGGCTCGTCGAGCAGCAGCACGTTAGCGGCCGAGACGACGAGTGTCGCGAGGGCGAGCCGCGTTTTCTCCCCACCCGACAGAACAGCGACCGGCTTCTCCGCGTCGTCGCCCGAGAACAGGAACGAGCCGAGAACCGAGCGCACCTGGGTGTCGGTGAGGTCCGGCGCCGCGTGCCGCAGGTTCTCCACGACGGTCGCGGCGGCGTCGAGCGTCTCGTGCTCCTGCGCGTAGTACCCGAGCTTGAGGCCGTGACCTGCGACGACGTCGCCGGTGTCCGCGTCCTCGACACCCGCGAGCAGGCGGAGCAGCGTCGTCTTGCCCGCGCCGTTCAGGCCGAGGACGACGACCCGGCTCCCACGGTCGATCGCCAGGTCCACGTCGGTGAAGACCTCGAGGGACCCGTAGGACTTGCTCAGGCCCGTCGCCGTCAGGGGTGTGCGGCCGCAGGGCGCCGGCGTCGGGAACCGCAGCTTGGCCACCTTGTCCGCCACCCGCTCGGACTCAAGCCCGGTGAGCAGGCGCTCCGCGCGGCGCGCCATGTTCTGCGCCGCGACGGCCTTGGTGGCCTTCGCCCGCATCTTGTCCGCCTGGGCCAGGAGGGCGGCGGCCTTCTTCTCCGCGTTGGCCCGCTCGCGCTTGCGTCGGCGCTCGTCGGTCTCCCGCTGCTGCAGGTACGCGTCCCAGCCGAGGTTGTACTGGTCGAGCTCGGCGCGGTTGGCGTCCAGGTGGAAGACCTTGTTGACGGTCGTCCGGACGAGGCCGACGTCGTGGCTGATGACGAGGAACCCGCCCGGGTAGGACGCGAGGAAGTCGCGCAGCCAGACCACGGAGTCGGCGTCCAGGTGGTTGGTGGGCTCGTCGAGCAGCAGCGTGTCCGCGCCCGAGAAGAGGATCCGGGCGAGCTCGACGCGACGCCGCTGGCCACCGGACAGCGTGCCGAGCGGCTGGTGCAGCACCCGGTCGTCGAGGCCGAGGTTCGCGGCGATCCGCGCCGCCTCGCTCTCGGCCGCGTACCCGCCGGCCGCGGTGAACCGCGCCTCGAGCCGGGAGTAGCGCTCCATCGCCGCCTCGCGCGTGGCGTCGTCGGCGCTGGCCATCGCGGCCTCGGCGGTGCGCATCGAACGGATGATGTGGTCGAGCTCGCGCACCGAGAGGATGCGGTCCATCGCCATGACGTCGAGGTCGCCGGTGCGCGGGTCCTGGGGCAGGTAGCCGACGTCGCCGCTGCGCACCACCTTGCCGCCCGTCGCCATGCCCTCGCCCGCGAGCACGCGCGTGAGCGTCGTCTTGCCCGCGCCGTTGCGCCCGACGAGGCCGACCCGGTCCCCCGACGCGATGCGGAACGACGTGGGGACGAGCAGCTGCCTGGCACCGATGCGCAGCTCGACGTCCTGCGCGCTGATCACTGCCGTTTCCTCTCACACCGCTGACGACGCCCTGTGGGCGGACACAAACGCCGTTCATCGTACGACCCGCTAGCGTGACGCCCGTTCCATTTTCCCCGGCCCGGTCGCCGCGTGGCACCGGCCCGACGTCCTGGGAGCACCATGAGCGAGGACCGCGAGCAGTCCCTGCCCGCCGCCGACGGCACGGCCGCCGCCCCCGGCGCCCTGGTGCGCGCCCGGGCCTGGACCACGACCGACATCTCCCTCGTCGCGACGTTCGCCGCGGTGATCGCCGTCGGGTCGCTCGTGGCCGTCCCCGTGTCCGGCGTGCCGGTGCCGGTCACCCTGCAGACCTTCGCCGTGCTGCTCGCCGGCGCCGTGCTCGGCGCGCGGCGCGGGAGCCTGGCCGTGCTGCTCTACCTGGTCGTGGGCCTCGCGGGCCTGCCGATCTTCGCGCAGGGCTTCGGCGGACCCGCGGTCATCGGTCGGCCGAGCGCGGGCTACCTGCTCGCCTTCCCCGTGGCGGCGTGGCTGATGGGCGCCGTGGCGGAGCGCGCGGCCCGCCGCGGCTGGGGCGTCGGTACGGGTCTGCTCGTCGCCGGTGGCGTGCTCGCCTCGCTGGTCGTGTACGCCGTCGGCGTGCCCGTCATGGCCGCCCGCACCGCCATGAGCCTCGGCGAGGCCATCGCCTTCAACAACGTCTTCGTCCCGTTCGACGCCGTCAAGCTGGGCCTCGCGGTGATCGTCGCCACGAGCGTCCACCGCGCGTTCCCGGACCTCCTCCCCCGCCGCTGACGGCGACGTCACCGTGATCGAGCTCCACGAGGCGGGCGTCACCGTCGAGGTGCCCGGCCCGGCCGGGACGCTCGAGACGCGCGTGGTGCTCGAACCCCTCACGTGCGTGCTCGCCGAGCGGCGCATCGCGGTGATCGGCGCGAACGGCTCGGGCAAGTCGACGTTCGCGCGCCTGGTCAACGGGCTGCGACCACCCACCACGGGCCGGGTCACGACGTGCGGGTTCGACGTGGCCACGCAGGGGGCCCGCGTCCGCTCGCTCGTGGGGTTCGTCTTCACCGACCCGGACGCTCAGCTCGTGATGCCGACCGCGCTGGAGGACGTCGCCCTGTCGCTGCGCCGCACGGTGCCCGAGCGGGGCGAGCGCGACGCGCGGGCCCGTGCGGTCCTCGATCGGTTCGGCCTCGGGGACCGCGCGCACACCCCGGTGCACGCCCTGTCCGGGGGCCAGAAGCAGCTCCTCGCCCTCGCCGGGGTCCTGGCCACCGAGCCGCAGGTGCTCGTGGCCGACGAGCCGACGACGCTGCTCGACCTGCGGTGGCGACGGGTCGTCGAGGACGTGCTGGACGCGGTGCCCGCGCAGGTGCTCCACGTGACGCACGACCTCGAGGCCGCCGCGCGCGCGGACCGCGTGCTCGTGATCGACGAGGGTCGGGTCGTCGCCGACGGCCCCGCCGCCGAGGCCGTGATGGCCTACCGGGACCTGATGGCGGTCCGGTGACGCGGGCACCGCGTGCGTGGACGGACCCCGTCGGTCTCTACCGGCCCGGGACCAGCCCCCTGCACGCGGCCCCGGTGGGGCTCAAGCTCGCGGCGCTGGCCACGCTCGGCGTCGCCGTCGTGGTGGTGCGTGGGCCGTGGTCCGGCGTCGCCGCGCTGGGCCTGGCGGCCACGGCGGGCCTCGTCGCCCGGCTGCCGTGG
>JAEZBT010000483.1 GCA_023426865.1 Actinomycetes bacterium | reverse complement strand
GTCCAGCGCGGCGACGCGGCGAGGACCTCCG
Source organism: Actinomycetes bacterium (assembly GCA_023426865.1). Lineage (GTDB taxonomy): Bacteria > Actinomycetota > Actinomycetes > Actinomycetales > Cellulomonadaceae > Actinotalea. The sequence goes on along the minus strand of JAEZBT010000483.1, from coordinate 4,344 downwards.
GCGCCGCTGCCGCGCCGCCGGACTCGACCAGGTCCCGGGCGGTGACCATCGGCAGCGGCTCGAGCCCGGCCGCGCGCATCGCCGCCTCATACGCGACGTGCCGCTCCGCCACGTCGGACTGCCCGACGTGCCCGACGAACCCGATCGCCGTGTGACCGTGCGCGACGAGGTGCTCGACGGCCAGACGGATGCCGCCGACGTTGTCGACGACGACCGAAGCCGCGTCCACGCCGGGCAGCGCGTTGCTCGCGAGCACCACCGGGACGCCCGCTGCCCGAGCGCGGTTGAGGACCGCCGGCTCGGCGGCCCAGGCGATGGCCACCAGGGCGTCGACCTGGGACCAGGCGAGCGGGGGCGTCCCCTCGGCGGGCGGGACGATGTCGGCGGTCTGGCCGGCGTCGAGGGTCTGCACGAGGACCACTCGGCCGCCGCCGGCTTCGTCCACCGCCGCGAGGACGCCGGCGAGCACCTCGCCGAAGAAGAGCCCACCCGTCGACGGCGAGAGGACGCCCAGGGTCGTCGGCCGGTCGGCCCCGGGGCGCGCGCCGGCCCGAACGGGCCGGTTCTCCGGCCCGCGACGTCGCGGCCGGTGCGTCACTCGTAGACCTCCGGGGGGCTCGAAGTGGTGGGGGCCACCTCGATCAGTAGATCGGCATCTCGCAGGGCGATGCTGACCATTCCCAGGGTGAAGTCCGGGGGCCGGATGCGCCAGGGAACAGCCCGTCCGGGAGGTGCGTTGTGCGAGCGCCGGGGCAGGATGGTGCGGGACGGAAGGGGAGACGAGTGGCGTACGAGGTCACCAAGCCCGACGAGCAGTGGCGCGAGGAGCTGGAGCCGCAGGAGTACGCGGTCCTGCGGCAGGCCGCCACGGAGCGGCCGTGGACGGGCGCGCTGCTCGACGAGAAGCGGCTGGGGACGTACCGGTGCCGCGCGTGCGGCGGGGTGCTGTTCCGCGCCGAGACGAAGTTCGACTCCCATTGCGGCTGGCCGAGCTTCTACGCGCCGACGGCGCAGGACGCGGTCGAGCTGATCGAGGACCGCAGCCTGGGCATGGTCCGCACCGAGGTGCGGTGCGCGCGTTGCGGCTCGCACCTGGGCCACGTGTTCGACGACGCCCCGCAGACCCCCACCGGCGACCGGTACTGCATGAACTCGGTGTCGCTGACCTTCGAGCCGGCCGACGACGCCCCGGGCGCGACGAGCGGCTCGTGACCGAGCGTCCCCACCCCCGTCGGCCGGCGAGCCTGGACCAGTACGCGGCCGAGCAGGTGCCGGACCCGTTCGACGCGATGGAGCGCGGGGAGGTCGCGCACACCACCGCCCGGGCCCTCGTGGCCGGTGGCCGGGCGAGCGACGACCCGGCCGTGCACGAGCGGCTGATCCGCCTGGTGGAGGCCGAGGGCCTGGACACCGTCGCCGGGCTGTGGGCGGGCAGCGCCGCGGGGACCCTGCCGGGCGCTCTGTGGCGCCTCTACGTGCTCCGCGAGTGGGTGCGCCGTGACCCGCGGACCATCGCCGAGCGGTACCGGCTCGGCACCCAGCGGGCGCACGTGGCCGACGCCGTCGCCGGGGTCGCGAGCCCGCCCGGACCGTCGGAGGTGATGGCGGTCGCGGACGCGGTGCTCTCGGGCGTGTACTCCGGCGACCTCGCCGTCGCGCTCGAGCGTGCGGGCGCGTTCTGCCGGGTGCTCGTCACGGGGTCCGCCCTGGACGCCGACCTCGTCGAGGACGCCGACCTCGCCGGCCGGATGACGCGCGGCGCGTCGGGCCTGCTGCGCACCGCCGAGGAGCTGGAGGACGCCGCCCGCCTCTGGCGTGCCGACCGCCTGGACTGACCGGCCGTGCTGTTCCCGGTCGGCGCGTGAGTGTTCTCACCCCGGCCCCGAGTGTGCGTCGTCGGCGCGGGCACTTACAGTGGACGACGACGCCGGGCCGCGGTAGCCCCGGGCTCCATTGTTCGCCGCTCCGAGCGGCCACGCGCCGAGAGGCGCTCCCGGCCCGGCGTCACACCTTCTCCGAGTCCGGTCGCGGTGCGCGGCCGTGGGGGCCGTCGGCCCGGTCACGCCCGGGGTGGACCGGGGATGAACAACTCGTGACGCGGCGGTGAGAGCGCGACACCCCGGCGTTTGGCCGAGACCGGCCAGACTGCCCTAGCCTGAGGCGACCGTGTGCTCTTCAGGACCGGGAGTCCCCCCGTGAGACTGCGCCTCACCCCGCGCAACACTTCCTTCTTCGACCTCCTCGCCGAGTCGGCGAGCCACCTGGTGCGCGGAGCCACCCTGCTGGCCGAGCTGCTGGGTGCGGAGAAGGAGGGCCGACAGGCAATCGCGACCAAGCTCCGCGAGGCGGAGCACGACGCGGACGAGGCGACGCACACGATCATGCGCAACCTCAACCAGACGTTCGTCACGCCGTTCGACCGCGACGACATCTACGGCCTCGCGAGCCGCCTGGACGACTGCATGGACGCGATGGAGGAGGCCGGCGACCTCGTCGTGCTCTACGAGATCGGCGCCCTGCCGGAGCTCGTCATCAAGCAGGTCGACGTCCTGCACCGCTGCGCCGAGCTGACCGCCGACGCCATGCCGCGCCTGCGCTCGATGAAGAACCTCACCGAGTACTGGGTCGAGATCAACCGCCTCGAGAACGAGGGGGACCGGACCTACCGGCGGCTCGTCGCCGAGCTCTTCAACGACGGCCTCGAGCCGATCATGGCGATGAAGCTCAAGGACGTCGTCGACACCCTCGAGGCCGCCGCCGACGCCTTCGAGCGGGTCGCGAACATGGTCGAGACGATCGCGCTCAAGGAGTCCTGACCACGTGGAGCTCGTCCTCGTCGTCGTGGTGGTCGCCTTCGCCCTCGGCTTCGACTACACCAACGGCTTCCACGACGCCGCGAACGCGATCGCGACCTCGGTCTCGACGCGCGCCCTGACCCCGCGGGCGGCCCTGATCATGGCCGCGGTCTTCAACCTCGTGGGCGCGATGCTCGGCACCGAGGTCGCCCAGACCATCGGCAGCGGGATCATCGACATCCGCGAGGCGAACTCCGCGCACCTCGGCCTGGTCATGGTGCTGTCGGCCGTCGTCGGCGCGATCGTGTGGAACCTCATCACGTGGTGGTTCGGCATGCCGTCGTCGTCGTCGCACGCGCTCATCGGCGCCCTGACCGGCGTCGGCCTGGCCTCCGGGATCCAGGTGCACTGGGACGTCATCTGGGACAAGGTCGTGCTCCCGATGGTCGTCTCGCCGGTGGTGGGCTTCACGCTGGCGTTCTTCCTCATGGTCGCGCTGCTGTGGGCGTTCAGGAACGCCAACCCGCACAAGGTCACCCGCCGCTTCCGCATCGCGCAGACGGCGTCCGCCGCGGCCATGGCGCTCGGTCACGGCCTCCAGGACGCGCAGAAGACGATGGGCGTCATCGTCCTGGCGCTCGTGGCCGGCGGGGTGCAGGACAACAACGAGATCCCGCTGTGGGTCAAGCTGTCGGCGGCGGGCGCGATCTCGCTGGGCACGTACTCGGGCGGCTGGCGGATCATGCGCACGCTGGGCCGCCGCGTCATCGAGCTCGACCCGGCGCGGGGCTTCGTCGCGGAGACCGTGGCGGCCTCGGTGCTCTACACCACGGCCTTCGCGTTCCACGCGCCGATCTCCACGACGCAGACGATCACCTCGGCGATCATGGGCGTCGGCGCCACCAAGCGTCTGTCCGCGGTCCGCTGGGGCGTGGCCGGCAACATCGCGATCGCGTGGGTGCTGACCATCCCCGCCGCCGCGACGGTTGCGGCGCTCATGTACTGGCTGCTCTCGGCCTTCATCGGCTGACCACGGTGGCCGCCCGGGCCGCGTCTACCGGGCGTGCGCCGGACGGTGCGTCTCGACGGCGACCACGCGCGCGTCCGACCCGGTCCCGGCGACGTGCGCGACCAGCGCCTCTCCCGTGCGCAGCCACGGGTCCGTGTCGGGCACCGTCCCGGTGGTCCAGCGGCGGGTGGCGTCGGCGACCGCCGACAGCACCGCGCCCAGCGCGGGCCGGTGCGTACAGACGACGACGTCCCGCGCGTCGGTCAGCAGGGACGAGACCAGGTCGACGGCCGCCTCGGGGTCGGCGCGGACGGCGTCCTCGGTGAGGACGTCGAGCTCCTTGGGGGTCAGGCCCGTGCCCTGCGCGTACGGGGTCACGGTGCGCAGGCAGCGGGCCCAGGGGCTGGTGACGATCTCGGCGACGCCGAACGCCGACAGCACGTCCACCAGCGCCCGCGCCTGCGCCTGGCCCTGCGCGGTCAGCGGGCGCGTCGCCTCGCCGCGCTTCCACGCGGACCGCTGCTTGGCGCGGCCGTGGCG
>JAEZBT010000447.1 GCA_023426865.1 Actinomycetes bacterium | reverse complement strand
CCCGGGCACCAGGCGCGCCGGCGCCCCAGTGGGCCGCGGGGGCGGCGGCGGGAGCTGCGGGAACGAGTCGAGTGCCATCCCGCCGGTGCTCACCGCGTCGACGACGTCGACCGGACGGGCGTGCCGGCCCAGCTCGGTGGGGATGCCGTGGCCCGGGGTGCGCACGGTCATGTCGTCGAGGACCCGTGCGAGCGACGCCGCCGACCGCGGCCGCTCCTCCGGGTCCTTGGCGAGCATGCGCATGACCAGCGCGGACAGCTCGGGGTCGATGTCCGCGGGCATCGGCGGGACCGCGGTGTTCACGTGCGCGACGGCGATGTCGACGGCCGTCGGGCCCGTGAAGGGACGGTGCCCGACGAGCGCCTCGTACGCGACGATCCCGAGCGAGTAGATGTCCGACGCCGGCGTCGCAGCCTTCCCGATGGCCTGCTCGGGCGACAGGTACTGGGCGGTGCCCATGACCATCCCGGAGTCCGTCATCGGGATGCGCCCCGTGGCCGTGGAGATGCCGAAGTCCGTGATCTTCACGCGGCCCGAGCGCGACAGGATGATGTTCCCCGGCTTCACGTCCCGGTGGACGACGCCCGCCACGTGCGCCGCGTGCAACGCGCGCGCCGTCTCCGCGAGGATCGGCAGCAGGCGCCGCGTGGGCAGCACGGGCTCACGGTCGAGCAGGTCCGACAGCGGCTCGCCGAGGATCAGCTCCATCACCAGGAACGCCGAGCCGTCCTGCTCGCCGTAGTCGTAGAGCTGGGCGATGTTCGGGTGGCTCAGCTGCGCGCAGTTGCGGGCCTCCGTGCGGAACCGCTCGAGGAAGCCCTCGTCGCCGGCGAACTCCTCGCGCAGCACCTTGACGGCGACGTTGCGCGCGAGCGACTCGTCGTGCGCCTTCCACACCTCGCCCATGCCGCCGACGGCGATCCGGGTCACCAGCCGGTACCGGTCGCCGAGCGCGACGCCCTCGCCCGGCTTCACGGCGTCCTCGCCAGGACTGCCTCGATGACCGCGCGCGCGATCGGCGCGGCGACGGCGCCGCCGGTCGCCTCGTTGCCCATCGACCCGCCGTTCTCGACGACGACCGCGACGGCGACGCGCGGGGCCTCGGCCGGCGCGAAGGCGGTGAACCAGGCGTGCGGGGGGACGTCGTCGGTGGTCTGGGCGGTGCCGGTCTTGCCGGCGACCGTGACGCCCGGGATCTGCGCGGCCCGGCCGGTACCGTTCGCGACGACGCCGGTCATCATGTCCCGCAGCTGGGTGGCGGTGGCCTCCGAGATCGGCCGGCCGAGCTCGCTCGGGTCGGTCTCGTCGACGATCGTCAGGTCCTGGCTGCGCACGGCCTGCACCAGGTACGGCGTCATCTGCACGCCGCCGTTGCCGATGGCCGCTGCCACCATCGCCATCTGGAGCGGGGTCACGCGCACCTCGTACTGCCCGATCGCCGAGAGAGCCGTCTGCGGCGCGTCGGGGTCGGCGGGGAACCGGCTCTCGGTGACGTTCATCGGCACGTTCAGGGGCGCGTCGAAGCCGAAGGCCTCAGCCTGCTCCCGGAGCTCATCCGCCCCGAGGTCGATGCCGATCTGCGCGAACGCCGTGTTGCACGAGATGCGCAGGGCGTCCGCGAGCGTCATGGCGCCGGTCGACGAGCACGCGGAGTTGCCGAAGTTGTGCAGCACCGTGGACGTCTGCGGCAGCGTGAGCTCGCGAGGTGCGGCGACCGGCGTCTGCGCCGTGAAGCCGTTCTCGAGCGCCGCGGCCGCGGTGACGAGCTTGAACGTCGATCCCGGCGGGTACGTGTCGCCGGCGATCGCCCGGTTGACGAGCGGGTCGCCGGGGTCCGCCAGCAGCTGGTCCCACGCCGTGCGCACCGACGCCAGGTCGTGGCTGGCCAGCACGTTCGGGTCGTAGCTCGGCTTGGAGACCATGGCGAGGATCGCGCCCGTCGTCGGATCCATCGCGACGACCGCGCCGCGCTGGTCGCCGAGCGCGTCCCAGGCCGCCTGCTGCACGGCGGGGTCGATGGTGAGCTCGACGGAGGCTCCGCGCGTCTGGCGGCCCGTGACGAGATCCTGGAGGCGTTCGTAGAAGAGCGAGTCCGCCGAGCCGTTGAGCTCGGTGTTGAACCACTCCTCGATGCCGGTCCGGCCGAACACGACGGAGTAGTAGCCGGTCACGGGCGCGTAGAGGATGCCGTTCGCGTAGGCACGCTGGTACCCGAACGAGTCGTCGACCGGCGTGGAGGAGGCGATCGCCTCGCCGCCCGCGACGATCGGGCCGCGGAAGTTGCCGAACTCGCGGTAGAGCGTGCGGACGTTGCGCTGGTCGCTGTTGAGCGAGGGCGCCTGGACGAACTGCACCCAGGTCGCGGACATCATGAGCGCGAGGAACATCACCGTGACGACGGTGGCGAGGCGGCGCAGCGGGGTGTTCACGCGGGCCCCCTCCCCAGGTCGATGACCTCGGTCTCGTGGTCCGAGCCCACGGGGAGCACGGGCCCGGGCGCGGCGGCCACGGCGTCGTCGGCGGCGTCGTCGGCGGCGTCGTCGGGGGGTTCGTCGGCGGCGGTGTCGGCGGCGGAGCCTCGCCGTCACCGACGGTAAGCGCCGACAGGTCGCCGGACGCCGTGCACACGCCCTCGATGCCGCTGACCACGAAGTCGAACGCGGTGACCTTCACGGCGAGCTCGTTCTCGGCCGTCGTCACCTTGCCAGACACGTTGGGGACTGGCACCGGGGCCTTCGCTGCGGCGGTCGAGTTGCCCGAGCCCTCGAGCGTGACCTGCTGGCCGCCGACCGTGATCGTCAGCTTCGTCTTCATCACCGCGTTGTTGAGCGGGACGGGTGACACTCCCGGCATGTCGCTCATCGTCGCGCGCAGGTCGACCGGGGCACCCTCGGAGGAGCGGAAG
>JAEZBT010000405.1 GCA_023426865.1 Actinomycetes bacterium | reverse complement strand
GTGCGTACCGTCGTCCCCGACGACGCGGGGGCCGTCTCGCCGGAGGACGTCCCGCTCGTGCTCCGCAGCGCACTCCGGGTGCTCGGGGGCAGCCGTGGCTGACGAGCGCGTCGTGGCGGCCGAGGCCGAGGAGGCCGAGCGCGCGGCCGAGGCGGCGCTGCGGCCGCGGCGGCTTGCGGAGTTCGTGGGTCAGCACGTGGTCCGTGAGCAGCTCGAGCTCGTGCTGCACGCGGCCCTGGCGCGCGGCGGCACCCCCGACCACGTCCTCCTCTCCGGCCCGCCCGGGCTGGGCAAGACGACGCTGGCGATGATCATCGCGGCCGAGCTCGGGACGTCCGTGCGGGTCACGTCCGGCCCGGCCATCCAGCACGCGGGTGACCTCGCGGCCGTCCTGTCCTCGCTCGACGAGGGTGAGGTGCTGTTCGTCGACGAGATCCATCGGCTGGCGCGTCCGGCCGAGGAGCTCCTGTACGTGGCGATGGAGGACTTCCGGGTCGACGTCGTCGTCGGCAAGGGGGCCGGCGCGAACGCCATCGGGCTCACGCTGCCGCCGTTCACGGTGGTCGGCGCGACGACCCGGGCCGGGCTCCTGCCCGCCCCGCTGCGCGACCGGTTCGGGTTCACGGGCCATCTCGACTTCTACTCGGTCGGCGAGCTCGAGCAGGTTCTGCGCCGGTCGGCCGGCCTGCTCGGCCTCGACCTCGCCGACGATGCCGCGGCCGAGATCGCGGGTCGGTCCCGGGGCACGCCACGCATCGCGAACCGTCTGCTGCGGCGCGTGCGGGACTGGGCGCAGGTGCGCGGGGACGGCACGTGCGACCTCGCCGCCGCCCGCGCGGCCCTCGAGGTCTACGAGGTGGACGAGCTGGGGCTCGACCGGCTGGACCGCGCGGTGCTGCGGGCGCTCTGCGTGCGCTTCGGCGGCGGGCCCGTCGGGCTGACGACCCTGGCCGTGGCGGTCGGGGAGGAGCCCGAGACGGTCGAGACGGTTGCCGAGCCGTTCCTCGTCCGCGAGGGCCTCCTCGGCCGTACCCCCCGGGGCCGCGTCGCGACGACGCGCGCATGGGAGCACCTCGGGCTGCCCGCACCGAGCGGCCCCGCGACGCTCTTCGAGTGAGGTCCGACGGTCGCTGACCGGGTCGTAGGGCCTACGGTCGACTGACCACCGGTGCGCTCGGCAGGCACCCCGTCATGATCTGCCGCGACGAGGGCGGCGGGACGTTAGGGCGGGGGAGTGCAGGTCGCCTAGACTGCCCCGCGGCAACCGATCGAAGGGCGTGTGAGACCCACATGGGTGGACTCGAGTTTCTCCTGCTTCCTCTGCTGCTCATCGGACTCCTGTGGGTGATGGGGGCGCCCCAGCGGAAGATGCGCAAGGAGCAGGCTGCTCTCCTGCAGACGCTCGCCCCCGGCACCGACGTGATGACCCACGGCGGCCTGTACGGCACGATCGTGGAGATCGACGACGACGTGGTGGTGCTCGAGACGACCCCCGGCGTGACGATGCGGTGGGCCAAGCGCGCCATCGCCACCGTCGTGACCCCGCCCGCCGACGAGGCGGCGGAGGACTCCGACGAAGACCTCGACGACGAGGAGTACGCCGACGACGAGTACGACGACGACGAGTACGCCGACGAGGAGTACTCGGACGAGGAGTACTCGGACGAGGAGTACGACGACGCGGACGAGGTGGCGGACGAGTCCGGCGAGCCGGCCGAGGACGCCGCGGACGACTGGGAGGATGTCGAGGTCCCGGACGACGCGTCCAGCCTCACGTCGTCCGACGACGACGGCGACGACAAGCCCGCGCGCTGACGCGTAGCGCCGCGCACCGCTCAGAGAGAAGACAGACGTTGGCTACGACCACACGCCGCGAACGGCCCCTGCGCCCGCTGGCGACACTGGCGCTGCTCATCATCGGCTTGGTGGCCGCCCTGGTCGCGGGTGAGCGCTGGTCGGACGCGAGCTACACCCCGCAGCTCGCCCTCGACCTGGAGGGCGGCACCGAGGTCATCCTCGAGCCGGTCTCCACCACGGGCGAGGGCGTCACCGACGCGGCCATCAGCCAGGCGATCGACATCATCCGCCAGCGCGTCGACGCCTCGGGCGTCGCCGAGGCGGAGATCTCGAGCCAGGGCGGCAACAACATCGTCGTGGCGCTCCCGGGCACCCCGAGCGAGGAGACCCTGAAGCTGGTCAAGGAATCGGCCCAGCTCGTCTTCCGGCCGGTGCTCCTGGTCACCAACCCCGGTCCTCTCGAGTCGGCGACCCCCGAGCAGGTGGACCCGACCCAGGAAGCGACCGGCGACGACGGTGCGGCCGATGACGGCGCGGCCGACGAGGGTGCTGCCGACCAGGTCTCGAAGGCGGCGGCCGACGATGGCGACGACGCCGTCGACGGCACCGCCCCGGTGGACCCGAGCGACCTGGCGTGGCTCACCGACGACGTGATGGCCCAGCTCAACGCGCTGGACTGCACCGACCCCGAGAACCTGCGGGGCGGCGCGGGCAGGGTGGGTGACCCTGAGGCGGCGTTCGTGACGTGCGCCGTCGACGGCACGGCGAAGTACGCGCTCGGCCCGGTCGAGGTCACCGGCGACATGGTGTCGAGCGCCAACTCCGGCCTGCGCGTGACGGCGCAGGGGGCCATGACCAACGAGCGCGTGGTCAACCTCGAGTTCGGCTCCGAGGGCACGAGCCGGTTCGCCGACACGACCGAGCGGCTCGCGTCGCTGGAGTCCCCGCGCGACCAGTTCGCGATCGTCCTCGACGGCCTCGTGATCTCGGCGCCCGGCGTCAACGAGATCATCCCGAACGGCCAGGCCGAGATCTCGGGGCGGTTCTCGACGGCCGAGGCCAACACGCTGGCCCGCCAGCTCAACTTCGGCTCGTTGCCACTGACGTTCGAGGTCCGTAGCGAGGAGCAGATCTCCGCGACCCTCGGCGACGAGCAGCTGCAGCGGGGCCTGCTGGCCGGCCTCGTCGGCCTCATCCTGGTCGGCATCTACTCGATCGCGCAGTACCGTGCGCTCGGGTTCGTGACGATCGCGTCGCTCCTGGTGGCGGCCGTGCTCGCGTACCTGACCATCACCACGCTGTCGTGGGTCCAGGGGTATCGCCTGAGCCTGCCTGGTGTCGCCGGCCTCATCGTGGCCATCGGCATCACAGCCGACTCGTTCATCGTGTACTTCGAACGCATCAAGGACGAGCTACGGGAGGGCCGCCCACTGGCGGCCGCCGTCGACGCCGGCTGGAGCCGCGCGAAGCGCACCATTCTCGCGTCCGACGCGGTCAGCCTTCTCGCGGCCGTCGTGCTCTACTTCCTCGCCGTCGGCGGCGTCCGGGGCTTCGCCTTCACGCTCGGCCTGACGACCGTGATCGACCTGATCATCGTGTTCCTGTTCACGCACCCCCTGATGCTGCTGCTGTCACGTCGGAGGTTCTTCGCCGAGGGCCACCGGTTCTCCGGGCTCGACCCGAGCCTGCTGGGAGCGCGCAGCCGGTACGTGGGTCGCGGCAAGGTGCGCGAGCCCGTGCCGGCCCCCGCCGGCGCGGAGCCCGAGCCGGCCGTCGCCTCGGTCGGCGGACGGATGACCATCGCCGAGCGGAAGGCCGCCCAGCGCGCCGCCGCCGGTGAGCAGGCCCAGGCCGAGGGGAAGGACGCCTGATGCCCGGCAGGATGGCACAGTGGGGCAACGACCTCTACACGGGCAAGCGCTCGTACGACGTCATCGGGTGGAAGTACCGGTGGTTCGCCATCGCGGGCGCCGTGATCGTGGCAGCCGTGGTCCTGCTGACGACCGTCGGCCTGAACGCCGGCATCGCCTTCCGGGGCGGCTCCGAGTTCACGGTCCCCGGCGTGGCCGACATCTCCGAGCAGCCGGCGCTCGATGCCGTCGCCCAGATCGAGGGCGCCGACCCGCCGCGCGTGTCGATCGTGGGCGCCGACAGCATCCGGGTGCAGACATCGCAGCTGAGCGACGCCGAGACGGCGGAGCTGTCGGGTCTGCTCGCCGAGGCGTACGGCGTCGACCAGGCCCAGGTCGGCTCGTCGTTCATCGGCGCGACCTGGGGCCAGGACGTGACGAGCAAGGCGCTGCGCGGCCTCGTCATCTTCCTCGTCCTCGTCGCCGGTGTGCTCACCTTCTACTTCCGTGACTGGCGGATGGCGTTGTCGGGCATCGTCGCGCTGCTGCACGACGTGGCGATCACGGTGGGCGTCTACGCGGCGATCGGCTGGGAGGTCACGCCGGCGACGTTGATCGGCTTCCTGACGATCCTCGGCTACTCGCTCTACGACACCGTCGTCGTCTTCGACAAGGTGCGTGAGAACGTCGCCAAGGTCACCGAGCAGCGCCGGTACACCTTCGGCGAGCTGGCGAACCTCGCGGTGAACCAGACGCTCGTCCGGTCGCTGAACACCTCCGTCGTGGCGGTGCTCCCGGTGGCCTCGATCCTGTTCATCGGCGCGTTCCTGCTCGGTGCCGGCACGCTGCGCGACATCGCGCTGGCCCTCTTCGTCGGCATCATCGTCGGCACGTTCTCGTCGGTCTTCCTCGCGACCCCGCTGCTCGTGTGGCTGCGCGAGCGTGAACCGCGCATCCGTGAGCACAATGCGCTCGTCGCCAAGACGCGGGGTGCCACCTCAGGTGCCGAGGCGGGCGAGGCACCGGCCAAGGTCCGCGTCGGCGCACTGGTTCCCGGCGAGCACCTGGGCAACCGCGCCCAGCCCCGCCGGAAGAGCACGAACCGTCCCGCGGGGAGGAAGTCGTGAGCACCGACCGGCAGACCGTCGTCGAGCGGGCTGCCGCGCTCGTCCAGGACGTGCCGGACTTCCCGGAGCCCGGCGTCGTCTTCAAGGACATCACGCCGCTCCTGGCGGACGGGCCCGCCCTCAAGGCGGTCGTCGACGACCTGGCCGAGCGGGCGCCGGGTCCCATCGACCTCGTGGTGGGCATGGAGGCCCGGGGCTTCATCCTCGGTGCCCCCGTGGCCGTTGCCCTCGGGGCCGGGTTCATCCCGGTGCGCAAGGCCGGCAAGCTGCCCCGCGAGACCCTCGCCGGCGCCTACGAGCTCGAGTACGGCAGCGCGGTCCTCGAAGTGCACCCCGACACGATCAAGCAGGGCTCGCGCGTGCTGATCGTCGACGACGTGCTCGCGACCGGCGGCACCGCCGCGGCGACCGTGGCCCTGCTGGAGAAGGCGGGCGGCGTCGTCGTCGGGCTGTCGTTCCTGATGGAGCTGACATTCCTGCACGGCCGCGACCGGCTGCCGGGTCGCCCGATCGACGTCCTGCTGACCTACTGACGACGGCGTCCCTCGCCCCCCGGCCCGGCGCCGCGCGGGCATACGGCGGCGTCGGACGCCGTTGTCCCGACAGTAGACTCGGAGCCTCGAACGGGAGGTCGCGGGGGAGGAGGGACGATGGCCGAGCCGACGACGCCGGAGCGGCCCACGCCCGCACCCGGCGAGACCCCGCCCCGGAAGGACTCCGGCACGCCCCGGCCCCCGGCCGTCATGGCGATGCCCGCCCCGCGCGCCCCGGGCAACGA
>JAEZBT010000361.1 GCA_023426865.1 Actinomycetes bacterium | reverse complement strand
GCTCGGCCTCGCGCTGCGGACGGCGGTGCGCACCTACGAGGACGCCGACCACGACGCGTGGGCGCGCCTCGCGGCGATCACGGTGCTGGTCGCAGGCCGGCTCGGGGACCTGGGCCCGGTCGGGCGGGCGATCGGCGGGGTCGGGACGTGGCTGGCGGTGCTGGCCGGGTGCGACGCGCTGGCGCTGCGGGCCCTGCGCGCCTCGCCGGGGCTCGCGGGGGTGGTGCTGCGCGCGCTGCCCGACCTCTCGGACCTGCCGGGTCCGGCGGGCTGGTTGGGCGGCTTCGTCACCGCCGACGGTGGGCTGCTCCCCGACGGGTTCGGCCTGCCGCACGCCGACACGGTCGAGCTCGGCGTACTCGGGGTGGCGGCCTTCACGCTCGGTCAGCTCCCGGGGCCGTGGACCCCGACCGGGCGGCCCGTGGAGCAGCTTGCCGGGACGATCGGCGTGCTGAGCAGCGCCGGCGCGCGCCTCCTGGGGCTGCCGCAGCGCGCGCTGGTGGTGGCCCCGCTCGTGCGCGACCACGCGGGCGACCGGGACGGGCGCGATGGGCGCGACGGGTGGGAGGCGAGCGCGCCGCAGGGGGTGGGTGACGTCGTCCGGCAGGTGGCGGAGCTGGGGGACGAGCCGGGGCCGACGGTCGGTGTGCAGCGGCTCGACCATACGGACGGGTCGCGGAGCTGGGTGGTGAGCGTGCCGGGGATGCGCAGCATGGACCTGCTCGGCGGGGAGAACCCGATGGACAACGGCACCAACCTCGCCCTGATGGCGGGGCAGCCGGACGACATGACCGCGGCGGTCGAGACGGCGATGCTGCGGGCCGGCGTCGGGCCGGACGAGCCCGTGCTGCTCGCCGGGCACAGCCAGGGCGGGATGGTGGCCACCCGCCTCGCGACGTCGCTGCAGGGCACGTTCGCCATCGAGGCGGTCGTCACCGCGGGGTCGCCGGTGGGCTCGATGCCCGTGCCCGACGGTGTGGCCGCGTTGCACCTCGAGCACGCCCAGGACTACGTCCCGGCCCTCGACGGCCGGCCGAACCCGGACGCCGCCAACCGCACGACGGTGGTGCGGGAGCTGCCCGGCTCGTCCGCGACGGTGGCCGGCGGGGCGGCCGGGCTGGTGCCCGCCGACCTGCTTCCCGTGCACGAGGCGTGGGCCTACGCCGGGACCGCGGCGCTCGTCGACCGGATGGACGACCCGTCGGTGCGCGGGTTCCGGGGAGCGGTGCGGGACGTGCTCGGCGATGGCTCGGCGCACGTCACGACGCAGACGTACCTCGTCGCGCGCCTGCCCGAGCAGGGTTCGGACCCGGCGCGCGTGAAGGTGGCGGAGGTCAGTCCCGGATCGCCAGCGACATGATGAACGAGGCCACGGAGATGATCAGGGCGCCGACCAGGGCGGTCCAGAAGCCGTCGATCCGCAGGCCGTAGTCCGTCTGCTCGCTCAGCCAGCCGACGAGCAGCAGCATCGCCGCGTTCACCACGAGGGTGAACAGGCCGAGCGTGAGGATGTACAGCGGCAGCGAGAACAGCTTCACGATCGGCTTGACGATCGCGTTGACCAGCCCGAAGACCAGCGCGACGACGAGGAACACGAGCACGCGCTGGGCGCCCTCCTCACCGCCGACCACCTCCAGCCCGTCGAGCACGAGCGTCGCGAGCCAGATGGCGACCGCGTTGATGACGACCTTCAGCAGGAACTTCATGGTCGGCATCGTGGCAGGTCGCGCCGCGGAACGGAACGAAGTGCGGGCGGGTCGTCCTCGGCTGGGCGACGCTGGCATGCTGGCGCGGTGAGCGGCCCAGCCCCCCGACGCGCGGTCCAGCAGATCCCCGCCTACGTGCCGGGCGCCCGGCCCCCCGCCGGGGGCGACGTGTTCAAGCTCTCGTCCAACGAGAACCCGTTCCCGCCGCTCGACGGCGTGCGCGACGCCGTCGCCCGGGCCGCGTCCGACCTCAACCGCTACCCGGACATGTACGCGTCCGACCTGGTGGTGGCGCTGGCGGCGCGGCACGGTGTCGAGCCGTCGTGGGTGGTCGCCGGGTGCGGCTCGGTGGCGGTGCTGGGCCACGTGCTCGAGGCGTTCTGCGACGCCGGCGACGAGGTGGTCCACGCGTGGCGCTCGTTCGAGGCGTACCCGATCGCGGTGAGCCTGCAGGGCGCCGTCGGGGTGCCCGTGCCGCTCGACGCCGCCGGTCGCCACGACCTGCCCGCGATGGCGGCCGCCGTCGGGCCGCGGACGCGCGTCGTGCTCGTGTGCACGCCGAACAACCCGACCGGGCCGGCGGTGCACGCCGACGAGCTCGAGGCGTTCCTCGACGCCGTGCCGCGCGACGTCGTCGTCGTGCTCGACGAGGCGTACGTCGAGTTCGTGCGGGACCCCGCGGCGGCCCAGGGGCTCGCGGCGCTGCGCGCGCGGGAGAACGTCGTCGTGCTGCGCACGTTCTCGAAGGCCTACGGGCTCGCGGGGCTGCGGGTCGGCTACGCGCTCGCGCACCCCGACGTCGCGGCGGCGATCCGGTCGGCGGCCACCCCGTTCGGGGTGAACCACCTCGCCGAGGCCGCCGCGCTCGCGTCGCTCGAGGCC
>JAEZBT010000355.1 GCA_023426865.1 Actinomycetes bacterium | reverse complement strand
CCATCGGCTTGGCCACCGCGACGGCCCGACCGCCGCGCGCGGCCGTCGCAGCCGACCCGGCACCGCTGGTGACCATCGTGAGCGCCGCGTGCTGTGCCGCCACGCGCGTCGTGCGCCCAGCCGCCTCGCCCGCACGCGAGATCGGGTTCGCCGCAACGTTCTGGTGCATGAGGCTCGCGGCCTCCATGCCCGACCAGTGCACGAACCGCCAGGTCAGCCACGGCGCGAAGAGAGCGATGACCATGAGGAGCAGCCCGACGAGGAGGTCCGAGAACGACCGTGCGTCGGGAGTGGCCTCGGCGGTGCCCGCGAGGTCAGGGCCGGTGCCGCTGAAGGCGGAGGCGCCGACGACGAAGACCACGACGATGACGAGCTTGGAGAACACGAGTGCGGCGACGATCTCGAGCCATCGACGGGTCCACACCCGCGTCTGGTCCCACGCCGACCCAGCGAATGCCACGGGCGCGAACACGGCGATGAGGACGAGTGCAGCCTTGCGGAACAGCAGCACGCCCCACAGCAGCAGGAAGGCGAGGCAGAGCAGGAACGCGATGAGCAGCTGCAGACCGGGGGACTGTGACGTGGCCAGCGCAGCGAAGTTGAAGAACTGCGAAGCCGCTGCACCCACGGTGGTGCCTGCGGCGCCGGCGACCGCTTCGCAGATCTCGTCGACGGCCGTCAGCGCGAGTTGCGTCGCACCGAGCGCGAGGGCGCCGCCGAGCAGCGCCTTGCCGACTCCCACGACGGCGCGTGCCAGGCCGGCGCCCTCCCGGCGGAGGACAGAGCCGATCACCTGGGCGGCGAACAGTCCGACGACGAGGGGCAGCGTGACCGCCGCGACGACGCCGACGTTGGCCCGGAGCCAGTCGACGGAGAGATCCACGGCGGTCGACGAGTCGAGGAGGCGCAGCGCCATCTCGCCCAGGTGAGCCGCAGCATTGGTGAAGGCACTCGCGATGCCGCCGAGGACGTAGTCCGACGCCGCCGACTGGGCCGACCCCGCGGCATTCGACACGAGGTCGCAGACGAAGACGATGGGCCCGACGCACGGGTCGAGCTCGGTGGCAACCACGTCAGACACCGGACCCGAGACCGGCGAAGAAGCCGACGATCGCGTTCGCGGCTCCGATGAGCAGCGCCCCGCCGGCTGAGACCACGACGCCCGACTTCCCGCCCGACGCGTACTGGTAGTTGCCCTGCTGGTGGGCCAGTGCCCACACGATCACGGAGACCACCAGGCCGGCGACGCAGGCCACCAGGCCCCACGTCAGCAGGGCGCCGACGATCGACCGGACGACGGGCAGGCCAGGCAGCCCGTCCTCGTTCGGGCTGATCCCCGGGTCGGCCGCTGCGAGCGACCATCGTGCAAGTGCAGACGCGACCATGGCTGACCTCCCGTCGTCGTGCGCGCCGGATGGCGCGCTCACCTAGAGGTGTGCCGCGAGGACGACCAACCTGGGGTGTGGGCGCCTAGGTAGCGAAGGGCGCTTCGCCTGCAACATCCGCACGCCGAGTGGCATCGGGGCGTCCCTCGGCTGGGGGTAGGAACAGGCCCGGTCACCGCCGACCCCCGCTGCCCACACACGTCCGACGCTCAGAAGCAACTGTCTGGGGCAGACCGGTGTGTTCGGGTCAGTCGCGGAACGTGCGCCCAGTCTGCTCAGCCCAGTTGCGCACCTCGCGTATGTCCCACACGTCGCCGGATTTCAGGCGGCGCACCGGGGCTGGGAAGTCGGGGTGCCGGGTCTTCCAGACGTTGATCGTGTTGGCCTCAACGCCAAGGCTGCTTGCGATCTCCGCCGGCCCCGCGAGGTGCACGGCAAGGTCCCGGAGAGTCGATCGGTCCCCTCCTGCCGTCACCCACGCAAGGGTAGACGGATAGGCGCGAGGAACCCCTGCTGCGCGACACGACACACCGTGGACAAGCCCACTCGGGCCGTCGGAGATCTCTTACACTGGGCCGCATGTCAGTCTCTCGTGCGAAGGTCTCGCCACCATGACCGCCGAACCAGCCTTCACGGATGACGACCGAGACGCCCACCTCTTCGCGACGGGCGCCGGCCGGCTTCCCGGCACGACCTGGAAGGTGCTCGTCGGCGACTGCCGAGAGGCCGTCCTTGACCTCGAGCCAGCCTCGATCAACACCGTCATCACGTCGCCGCCCTACTATTGGCAGCGCGACTACGAGGTCAATGGCCAGTTCGGCCTGGAGTCGACGATCGATGGGTTCGTGCAGAACCTCGTCGACGCGTTCGCCGCTATGAAGCCGGCGCTGGCCGACGACGGCACGGTCTTTCTCAACCTCGGCGACACGTACTACAGCGCGAAGGGGCGCCCGCACGGTGAGGACAGCAAGCACCGGAGCCGGCGGTTGCCTGGGCTCCGCGCGGTAGACGGCCCGGGCCTTGGTCTGCCTCGGAAGTCCCTCATTGGGATTCCATGGCGAGTGGCGCTAGCGATGCAGGCGGACGGGTGGACGCTGCGCAGCGCGATCATGTGGGTGCGCAACAGCGCCATCCCCGAGCCCACGAGCAAGGACCGCCCGTGGCGGAAGTACGAGCACATCTTCTTGTTCTCCAAGAGCCCTCGGTACTACTTCGATCGGGATGGGCTCGAGGGTGAGGAGGATGTCTGGTACATCGAGCCCGACCGGAAGTCACTCGCTCGGGGGACGCACTACGCCCCCTACCCGCGGAAGCTCGTCGAGCGATGCATCTCGGCTGGCTGCCCCGAGGGTGGGACGGTACTCGACCCGTTCCTCGGTGGCGGCACGACGATGTACGTGGCTGAGGAGATGGGACGTTCCTCCGTGGGGGTGGAGTTGAACCCGGCGTTCTGCGGGCTTGTCGCCGACAACATGGCGAAGCTGACCTCCGGCTCGTAGGCAGCTCCGGGCACTAACGTCATGCCCGTGACGTTCGCTCCTCCTAGCCTCGTGCTCGCTGCTGCCCGTGCTCTCGACGGAGCGCACCCGCTCGCCGTCGTATCGATCCCCGCGATGCTGCGGGCCGCGGCTCGCGCAGGCGGGGACCCGACTGCCGCGCCGCTTCCGTTCGGCTCCACTGAGGAGCGAGAGCTGCTCAGCGAGTTCTTCCTTCTTCCGCGTCCTCCGGAGCCGGACAGGCCGTTCTTCGCACCATGGTCGGCGTCGTCCAAGGCCAACTGGCAGACCGCCAAGTACGCCGGCGGGGGGCTGCAGCGGCAGCGGAACCATCTGATGAACCAGGGCCTCGTCTTCGTGCAGAACAAGGCCACGGTTCGAGGAGAGCGGGACACGTGGTCGCTACGACCACACGCGGGAGCCGAACTCTTGGCAAGGTCGCGTGAGATCCGGCTGGTCGACCTCGCGCTGTGGTTCGGGCGGGAAGTCGACGTCGACCAGCTTCCACCGGCACCGGGTGGATCCACTGAACCGCTGGACAAGCTCACGGCCTGGTTCGAGTCCGAGTTTGCTCCGCAGGTCGGCGACCTTGTTGGCACGCTCTACACAACGGACGTTCCTACGGAGTACCTCCAGGAGCCGTTCGACTCCACGCCCGTCGATGAAGGTACGTACGAACTCCTTGGGTCCCTGCCACCTGCCCCAGTGATCAACATGTCGTTGGGCGAACTCATCGACGCGCTGGAGGAGCGCGTGGTTGGAGGGGGGTTCGTCCTGCCGCCAGGCATGGTGCGTCGAGTCCTAACGGCCTGGATGCGCGGTGACATCGTGATCCTCGTAGGTCAGCCGGGAACTGGGAAGTCGATGTTCGCCAGCCTGCTTGGAAGAGCGATGGAGGGTGAACTCGACCTTGAGGCACCCCTCGTCGTGCCCATCCGTGCGGACTATGACGAGGCGGAGTTCATCGGGTACGAGCGACTTGACGGGTCCCCGGAGTATCGAGAGTTCACAACGACAGTCCTCCAGACTGCCGATCCCCTCGAGTCCAGGGTGGTTGTCCTCGAGGAGTTCAACCTCGCGGCAGTCGAGACCTACCTCTCCTCCGTCCTCGTCGCGACTCAGGACCAAGAGCGCCTTGTCCGCCTTCCCGCGGGCGGCGAGGCCCAACTCCCGGTGGACACGTTCATCATCGCGACCTGCAACTCCTACCGGGACGAGCCCGAAACGCGCACGCGTGTCAGTTCACCGACGAAGCGACGCGCTACCACGATCACGATGCCCAACGTTCTCGGCGACCGCTACGACGCTGACCCCGGCGGCGCAGTCCTCGACCTGGCGCTTGACCTCATCCTGACCGAGCGTCGCCGCGTCCTCGGGCGCACCGCGCGTGGGGCCTCCGCCCAGTTCGATGGGCTGCGTCTTGCCAACCTAGACACGATCCAGAGCCTTGACGACCTGAGCGACGAGGTACGAGCGGCGCTCAAGGCCATCGCTGGCGCGATCCTCGAGACGACGACCGGACGCTCCTGGTTCACGATGGGGCTGCTACGCGACGTCGCTCTGAACATCGCTCATGCCGAGAGGAGTGCGGCCGCCGAACTTGAAGCCCTCGGCCAGTCCGTCGCGGACAAGCTGGTCCACCAAGTACGGGGCGGGTTTGCTGACGTTGAGGAGTTTCGCCGTGCCTACGCGACGCTGCCCAACGCTGCCGAGATCGACCGCCTTCTTGAGCGAATGATGGATGGGCCGTCCGATGAGTTGCTCTCGCTCCTCTAGTAGGGCGGTCGCGAGAGCGTGGATAGCACCGCTCGAACCGCCGCTGACACGTCCCCGACTGCTGGCGCCAGGGGCGCTTCGACGATCCGTCGGCCTTCGCCACTGAGGGTCGTCAGGGTCCCAGGCGCGCCCGGATAGACGATCGTCACGGCCGGCAGCCCGTACAGCCCCATGTAGGCGCTGACGTCCTTGCGCGAGTCCTCAGAGGCCCCGCCGGTTCGCCCGACGCGGTACTTCGCGTCGAGTACTGCGACGCGCCCGGTCTCGCGCTCGTGGAGGAGGAGGTCCGGCTTGGAGTCGTCCGGCAGGGCACTGTGGAAGCGCCACGAGCGAAGCACGCCGGTCGGCGGCGTGGTGTCGTAGTACAGATCGAAGTCCTCGCCGGTGAAGGCTGGCTGAGTATCACCCAGTACGGGTGAGGTCTGGTGGAGGTTCAGCTCCTTTGCCAACCGGGACGCCGCGTAGGCCTGATAGATCAGGTCGGAGTACCTCACATAGCTCAGACGCGGCGCTGCTTCGACGGAGGCGCTCCAGCCAAAGCGGTCGGCTAGGTCCTTCGCGATCGCGTAGGTCATCCGGTAGGCGACCTCAGTCACCTCCTCGGGTTCGCGAGGCGCCGATGTCAGTGTGTGCGCTCGGATCGCGCGCGCGAGTGGCCGCTGCTGGAGGCTGCGCGCGCCATTGGACCACAGCCGGCACTGGGTGATCGCCTGCGTGTCCGCTCTTGCGGCGATGACGTCTTGGCAGAGCCGCTCGATCCAGTGGAGGATCGCCAGGGCGCGACGGTTCGCGGTCGTGTCGAGGGTGGTAGTCCGTCGTCGCGCGACTACGCGCAAGGGTTCGAACTCGCGCCCCTCCACGTTGATCAGCCCACCAGGTACCTCAGCAAGGTAGCGGCGTGGGTCTGAGCGGAGGAGCCGGATTGTCGGTGCAAGAAGCACACCCGCCCCGCCTCGGCGTCGGAGCACTCGGGTCGTGGTCGTCGCCGAACGCGGGCCCTCGATCACCGAAGCTACGGCTGCTAGCGCGCGATCGGCCCACTGATCCAGCCAGCCGTAGGAGACGTGCGGGTCCCTCAAGCCCGTTCCGTCCGAGAAGAGGGCTTGCCCTGTCCAGCCCGTGCCGAGAGTGCCCAGTTCCTGCAGTAGCTCGACAATGCCGGCGAGTCCGAGTTTCGCGTCTTCCGTGCCGAACCAGAACGCTCGGCCGTCAACAACGAGGCGATGGAACCCGGTCGAGCGCGTCATGTCGACGGGCAGCAGCCCCGGTTCTCCAGACGAGAGCCGATAGGGCCGGCCGTCCAGTCTGACGTTCTTCGAGCGAGCTCCGCTCACCGAGATCACCACGCCCCCAGCGGGGACGGTGTGCTCGCTGGGTCCGTCGTCGAGCACGCGATCAAAGCCAGAGGCGATCGCGCGCACGGTCAGAGGGTCCACATCGCCGATTGTGGACCACGGTTCGCCTCAGCAGCGGCTCGGACGGGGCCATTTTCGGCGGGTCGTCGTCATCCCACGGCCCGGCTGAACGGTTGCCCCTCAACGTCGCGCGCACTGCCCTCGTCACAAGAACGCCGCCGTAGACGCTCGGACGCGTCAAGATCCCCTGCGGCGAGCGCCGCTTCGAGGGCGTCGTCCATGAGCAGCTCTGAACACGCGTCCGCGGCTAGGCCTCTTGTCGCGGCTTCGAGGCTTCCGCGCGTGTCCCCCGAGCCCAATAGCAGGCGGCTCAGGACGTGGGCCACATCGGCGATGGTGCTGATCATGTGCTGGATGTCGCGTTCAGCCCATGCGTAGTCCGCGTCCCGGACGCCGAGGAGGGGGCGGTCGCGTACGAGGATCATCGCTGCACGCAGGTCGTCCATGCCGTCGAGCCCGGCCGCGAGTCCCCGGCGGGCGTGCTTCTGGAAGTCGGACCAGTCGGTCGTGACCATGGCCCCGAGTCGGTAGATGCCGTCAGCGCCGACGACGGGGAGGACATCCGCGCCGACGCGTTGCCGCGTCCGGTACACGAGGCTGTTGCGGGTCTGGCTGTCGATGCGTTCGCCGTACCAGAGCGCTTCGTCCAGCTCGGGTCCTGTCGCGCGCCCGCGGAGTGCGAGGTACACCAGCAGCTCGGTCGATCGCCGGCTCAGATGACCGGCGTGTTCGGGGAGGCCCGTGATCAGCACGGGGCCGAGTAGGCCCACCCGGACACTCGACGGCGGAGCGTCGGCGGCGTCATCGTCCACGTCCTCGGCTGGTGGCAGTGCCGCCAGGGCGTCGACGATCTCAAGGGTCAAGGGCGCGGGACGCAGCGGCTCGGCGTCAGCGGCCGGCGGAGCGAGTGCCAGTAGCTCGACGAGTCGACTAAGGCCTTCCGTGTTCAGGCGCTGAGGCTGGAACTGGATCCCGAGCGGCTCGAGGCGGGCGCCTGTTTCATCGGTGGTCACTATCCAGCCGGTGTCTGACGAAGCATCGGGGGCTACGACAACGGTGCCCATCCAGGGGCCCGCGCGTGTTTCCGCGGCGTCGGGGGAGTCGAAGATGACGGGCAGCCAGACGTCACCGACGAGGCGGTCGGAACGAGCCTGCAGCGTGTCCTCCAGACCGGCTGCCTCGAGAGCGCGGCGCACATCGCTGATTCGATGATCGGCGGTGCGGGTGATCGCTGCTGCAGGGGCGGTCTGTAGGCGGGCCGGGTCGCACGCTCGGGCGAGTGGCTCGAAGTCCGGGCCGGCCACGAGGCCGATGCGGCCGGTGAGATCGGAGGTGACCAGTTCGGCGACGAGCGCCCGGCGGATGTCGGCCGCAACGGCTGGGTCGCCGCCGAGGGTCAGCGTCCCGGCTGCTTCGAGGTTCAGGAGGACGGTCCCGTCGGCGGTGTGTCCGAGTGTCACGAGCGCGGGGAACGGTTCGGGTCGGTCCGGGTCCTCGACGCTCTGCATCGAGGTGAGTGCCGCGTGCGGCGCTGACCATGAACGAGCACCCGTCGCGGTGAACGGGGGGACGGGCGCGCCGTCGTCGTCGCTCAGGTGCAGGGTGACGTCCTCCGGCGTCACGACGACGGCGGCAACCCGCGGGAGGTCCCGATCAGATTGGTAGCAGTGGGTGGCGAGGTGCGAGAACGCGAGCTTGAGTGTGGCGATCGTCAGGGGAGGTTTCGCGGTCCGCAGGGTGCGCTCGGCCCGGTGAGCGAGCGAGCCCTCTTCCGGGAGCGTGATCCGCTGCCCGACCCGGCGTGCTCGTTGCTGGAGGCGGCGGCGCCTCGCCAGCTCACTGACGACTCCGGCTGCGGCCAGGGACGTGAGTCCGAGGAGGAGTCTCGGCGCGACGTCGGCGTCATCGTCGTGGGCATCGACAACCTCGGCCGGGTTGTCGTCCTCGGCCGACACCTGCTCTTCGGGCGGTTCGGCGACGTGACGGCCGCCGCTTGCGTCATCGGCTGCTCGGGTTCCGTCATCGTCGAATTGCGCTGCGTCATCCGGGTTCGCGGGGTCGTCATCGCTGGGGGCCTCCGGCAAATGGGTTCCGAGCTCTGCGTCATCGACGAGCGGCGGCGCGTCATCCGGGCCGGCCTGCGCGTCATTGCGGGCCCCGAGCGACGGACCGGCGCTGGCTGCGAGGTGCTCCGGGAGCCGGAGCGTCCAGCCGGGTCGGATGACGTCCGGGTCCCGCAGCGTGCCTCCCTCCGGCTGCGCTCGGCCGCGGTTGAGCTCGACGATCTCGGGGTAGCGCAGCGGATCGCCGAGCTGCTCGGCGGCAATGTCCCAGAGCGTGTCGCCAGGCACGACCGTGTAGTCGGCGGCGGCGAGCTCTCTCGTCTCGCTGGATGCCGAAGGCTGTGTCGGTTGTGAGGCGACGTCGACGGCGTTCGCCGGAAGGAGGAGGCGCCATCCCGGGTAGATCCAGTGCGCATCGGTGAGTGCGCGCCCGTCGGACTGAGGGCGCCCCAGGTTGAGGTCCCGGATCTCGGTGTACCGGTGTCCGGAGCCGAGGTGGCGCTCGGCCAGGTCCCAGAGGGTGTCGCCCCGTGCGACGGTGACGGAGGGGAGCATCGTCGTCGCGGTCTCCGAGGCAGGCTCGGCCGGGGTCGCCCCTTCCGCGCCGGGCGAGGACTTCTCCGGTGGCTGGACTCGGTCGGCGTCCTGGAGGCGCATGCGCGTCATCGCCGAGACGACAACCGCGTCGCCTGTCGAGGCGGCAGCGGATGCGGTGGCAACGGGGGCGGTCATCAGTAGTCCCGCGGTGGCGACGAGCCCGGCCGCGAGTCGTTGCGCGGGGCCGAGCAGCGGCAGGCGCGGAGTCCGGACACCTCGGAGCGATGCGATCAGCTCGACGACGAGGGGCACGGCGAAGGCCGCCCAGGCAAGCCAAGCGATGACGGTGAGTGTGCCGATCAGCAGGTTCCCGTCATCGGGCTGGCTCAGCGCGTCGATGACGCCCCCGAATGACGGGGCCGATGACGGAACGCGGATCGGGGCCACCGCGGCGAGTGCGATGGGCACGCCGGTGACGAAGCCGGCGATGCCTACCGTCGCCAGGAGGCCGCGGATGACGTCCGTTCGCCTGCGCCGCGCCACACCGTTAACCCGGTTCTCGACCGCCTGCTTCATGTCCCACCTCCGGTGACGCCGTGGACGAGGACCGCCCGGCCGTGGCCTGTGACGCTGAACGAATCGATGCCGACGAGTCCGAGGAACACGCTCGGCGCGGTGACCACGACGTCGACCTCGATGGCGGTGACGTCGGGGGAGAGCGCCACAGTGCCCGCGACGCCAGCCGCCGCGAGGTACGCGTGGGCGGACTCGACGGCGGCCGCCCGGTCCACCGTGACGTCGCCGGCCACCAGGGCGGCGGGGTCCACAGCCTGTCCGGCAGCGCGGGCAGCTTCGGCCGCGATGCGGTCGGCCCGTTGTGTGGCGCGCAACTTGGCGCCGCCGTCGACCACGAGCCCGCAGAGCACCAGGAGACCGAGCATCGTGACGGCGATGAACACCGTCACCGAGCCCGCGTCCCGGTCCTCGTGGCGCAGCCGGAGCCGTAGCCAGGTGAGCGCGTTCATCGTGTCCGGTACCTGTCGACCGCGGAGGTCGCCTCCGCGGTGATGGTGCGGCTGCCGGGGAGCCCGGGGATGCCGAGGTCGGCCATCGTCACGGTGCAGCTCGCGCGGACGGTCACGTTCGCGGACGTGCCGAGGGGCGCCGTAAGGCCATATGCGTCGACCTCGACCGTCGTGGTGACGCACCGTATGTCGCGCGCAGCCGTCTCCCGGTCCACGGCCGACTCTGCGGCGATCTGCGCCGCCGCGACGCTCCGCTCGAGGCAGGCCGCGCGCGCCGCGGCGGCCGTCGCCTGCTCGACCGCAGACGCGGCCACCTCGACCCGTCCGCCGAGGACGAGCAGGCCGAGTACGAGGATCAAGGCCGGGGCGAGGATGGCGAGCTCGAGCGTCACGCTGCCGCGCTCGCGGTCCTGCGTTCGCGCTCTCATGGCGCACCTGCGACGGTGAAGCGCTCGACGGGTGCCGCGGCGGACTGCGCGACCGCCGGCCCGGGCATGCCCGGAACCAGGGAGACCGACCGTCCTGAGACCTCGACCACGACAGTCCCGGCGCCCTGTGCAGTCTGGGTGGCCGACGCGTCCAGCAACGTCTGGGAACCGTGGGCCGCCACGAACGCCGTGGCGCTGTCGACGCCTGCTCCCGCCGGCGCCTGGTAGGCCGCTGCTGCGGCTGCGCCCTGTTGCGCCGCAGCGAGCGCGACCGACCGTGCGTGGAACCAGAGGCCGTACTGGACGAGCAGCGTGACGAGCAGCAGCAGTGCCGGGAACACGATCGACAGCTCAACGGTGACCGACCCGTCGTCGCGCGGGCGCGTCGACGCGGCCCGCGTCGTTCGGCTGCGCGGGAGCGTGTGACGGTCGGAGCCCGACACGGTGACCTCAGGTGATTTGGTCGACGCGGCGCTGCACGGCGGCGGTGATGGCGACGACGAGCAGCGTGGCGACCGCGACGAGTCCGAGGACGATGATGACGAGCTCGAGCGTCGAGGCGCCGACGTCGTCGTCGCCGAGGCGCCGGCGGACAGCCCATCGCGCGGACGTGATGTAGCCCTGCAGGACGGCGAGGGCGGCCAGGGTGTGCAGCATGTCGGGCTCCTTCGGGGCGGGTCGGGTCATCCGGTGAAGATGCGGGCGAAGGCCGGGAATGCGATGAGGGCCATGAACGCGACGCCCAGCAGGGCGACGGGGATGGTCATGTGTTCCGATGCGGCGTTGGCGTCGGCGGCCGCGCCGGCGAGCAGCTGGGTGCGCAGCGACGTGGCCCGGGCGCGCAAGGTGCCGTAGACGGCGGCGCCGTCGGTGCCGGAGAGCCGCATGATGTCGGCCAGGTCGGAGAGCTCGAGGACTCCGGTCTGCTCGGCGAGTCGGTACAGGCCGTCCCAGGCCGGGCGGCCCGTCACCTGCGCGGTGAGAAGGGCCTCGCGGATGCGCTGGAACTCGCGTGACCGGCCGACCGTGGCGGCGCGTTCGAGGGCCTCGGTGGCGCCGGCGTCGGCCGCCCGTTCCAGCGCGACGAGTTCGAGGTACACGCAGGCGGCCCGGCGCATGGCGGCTCGCGCCTTCCCGGCCCGACGACGCAGCTCGGCGTCCGGGACGAGCGAGAGGGCGCCAGCGGCCACGACGCCGATACCCAGCGGAAGGATGGGCGTCGCCGTCACGCCGACGAGGGCGAGCAGCGCGGCCATCACGATGGGGAAGGCCAGACCGAGGACGGCGCAGCCGAGCTTGCGTGCTGCCAACGACTCGACCGTCTGCTCGGTCACCGCCAGCTCCGCCGCGAAGCGTCGCAGCCCGAGAGCCTCGATGACCCTCGGCAGCGCGCGGCCGCGCATCCGTGCGATCGCACCGGCCTCTCGTCCCGCGGGTTCCTGGGCCGCCGAGCGATCGAGGCGGGCGAGGACGGCGGCAAGGTCCGGTTGGGTGGGGACCAGTCCCGCGGCAATGACGGCGACGCCGGCCCCGACGAGCGCACCCGCGAGCAGGACCTCCCAGCCGGTCATCTGGACCACCTCGCGGTGAGGGGATCGTCCCCGGGACCGGTGAGGAACCGGGGTTCCCGCGGCGACAGCGTGAGGCGGTGGATCCAGACAAGACAGGCGACGAAGCCTGCGGCGACCGCCGCGAGGACCAGCTGACCGAGGCCGCTCCGGTACGGGGCGACGTAGGTTGTGTTGAGTGCCCCCAACGCGACGACGCCGACCGTGATGAGGGTGACCGCCCTGGCCGTCGCGCGTGGCTTGGCGCGCTCCGCCTCCACCCGGCGCCGGGCGGCGACCTCGTCGGCCACGGAGTCGGCAACGGAGACCAGCACCCGGGACAGGCCCGGGCCGCGGCGGCGGGTCGCCAGGACCAGAGCGCTCACGACGAGATCGGACGAGGCGTCGTCGAGGTCGTCGGCGAACCCGCGCAGCGCTTGCTCCGGCGGCCAGCGCGCGGCCAGGCGCGCGCCGAGCGCCGCGACCTCCGTCCGGATCGCCTCCGGGGCCGTCGCCACTGAAGCGGCCACCGCCTGCTCGAGCCCGGCGCCTGCGACCAGGACGTCGGACAGCCGCCGGGTCCATTCCTCGATCGCCTCGAGCCGGTCGATCCGACGTTGCTCGACGGTGCCCGCACCCAGGAGGACGGGCAGGCCGATGACGGTCCCTGCGGCCAGCACACCGGCGATCGGCCAGGCAAACACCGCCCAGACGACCAGCCCGACGGCGAGCGCGATCACCAACCGGAGGCGCCGCGAGGCGACGTACCCGCGCAGCGACGCGGCGCCCGTACGGGGCCTCGCGCGACGCGGCGCCGCGCTCCGGCGGACACCGGCGATCGTCATGACGAGTCCAGCGGGCAGCAGCACCCCGGCGAGCATGGCCAGCAACGTGGACGTCATCGGGCACCGCCGTTGTCGAGCCATCCGCCGCCGTCGAGCAGCCGCGGGTCGAAACCCGCGCGCACGAGGTCGGGAAGGGAGGCCGGCCGGTGGAGGGGGATCGCCCGACCGTCGGGACCCGGACCGAAGACCGCTGTGGTCGCGGGACGGGACGACTCGCCGAGGCCCTCGATGGCGACGATGTCGCTCACGAACCGCCGCTTCGGCCCGCCGGTCGCGGACTCGTCTTCCAGCGTGAGGTGGACGACGAGGTCGACGGAGCCGGCCAGAAGGCGGTAGGCGAAGGACTCCGTCATGGAGATGCCGGCCGAGAGGCAGAGCGTCACGATGCGGTCGATGCCGTGCTGGGCGGTCCTGGCGTGGAGCGTGCACATCGAACCGTCGCCCGTGGACATCGCCTCGAGCATGGGCAGCACCTCGGCGCCGCGGACCTCGCCGACGATGATGCGGCGGAGGTTCATCCGGAGCGCGTCGGTGACGAGGTCGGTGAGCGTCACCTCGCCGGCGCGCCGCCCGTGCGCGTCGCGCTCCGTGGACCCTTCCCGCGCCTCCATCGCGACGACACGCGGATGCCGCTCGGGAAGGTCGTGCAGGTGGAGCTCGTACT
This sequence comes from Actinomycetes bacterium, assembly GCA_023426865.1. Classification (GTDB taxonomy): domain Bacteria; phylum Actinomycetota; class Actinomycetes; order Actinomycetales; family Cellulomonadaceae; genus Actinotalea. The sequence continues at coordinate 13,164 of JAEZBT010000355.1, read as the reverse complement.
CCTTCTCGATGGTGGCGAAGCGCTCCAAGGGTGGGAACTCGTTGGCGAGAGCGCGCACCAGGGTCGTCTTGCCGGCGTTCTGGAGACCGGTCACGACCACGTTCTTGCCTGCGTGCACCGCAGCCCGAAGGAAGGCGGCGACTGTGTGGTCGAAGGTGCCGAGGCGGACGAGGTCGTCGAGGTCGACGTCCTTGACCCGGTGCCGCCGGATGACGACGTGCGGCCTCGGCGTCGTCCAGGCCATCGCCGCCAGGCGTGACCCGTCCTCGAGGCGCAGGTGCAGGGACGGGTGGGCGGAGGTGAACGTGCGCTCGTCGGCGCCGGTTCGGGCCGCAAGGAGCTGCAGCAGCTCGATGAGTTCGGCGTCGGACTCGGCGACAGGGTCGCCCTTCCGGTCGTGACCGTCCGCGTACGAGATCCAGACGGAGTCGCACCCGTCGACCTCGATGTTCTCGACAAGCGGGTCGTCGACGAGCGGCTGCAGCCGACCGAGCCCGAAGAGCGCCGCCATGACGGCCGAGGCGACTGCCATCTCGGTCTCGACCGGCCATGGATCGAGTCCTGACGCGACGCGCGCGCGTGCTCGCGCACTGAGCTCGGCCGCCAGCAAGGAACGGGCCAGCTCGCGACGGGCCGCCGGATCGGGAACCGCATCCGCCTGCAGGCGGGCGGCGAGCACCTCCGCGACTGCCCGCCGGACATCCCGCACCGTGCCGGGGTCGACCGGTCGCGCCGATACCCGCTCCCCGTCGAGCAGGGCGGGCAGCGCGGCGGGGGACAGGTGGCCGTTCCGCCGTGGCGTGCGCAGGTCCTCGGTCATCGCACGCCCACCTCTCCGGCCCGGGTCGTGGTGGCGGCTCCGGCCAGGCCGGCGGCGGTCTGACGAGCGGCACGGAGGAGGCCGGACCGACCCAACCGTCCGCTCGGTGGCTCGGCCAGCAGGAGGGCGTGCGCGCCGGCGGCATCGTCCGGGATCTCCGGGAGCGCGTCGCCGTCCAGTGCGCGGGCGACCTCCCGCGACGAGTACGGGGCCGGTCGGCCGACGACGAGGAGCCGCACCGGCGCGCCGGCGGGGCGGCGCCTGGCGAGCTCGGCGAGGCCAGGCCGCGCGAGGGCCACCGAGGACAGGCTCGTCCGGGTCACCAGTACGGCGATGTCCGCCGCATCGATGAGCGGTTGGGGCTCCCAGCGGTGCCCGAGCCGCCCTGTGTCGACCAGGACGTCGATCCCGAGGCTCTCGAGCTCGTGGGCAGCCTCGACGAGCGTCGTCCAGACGGCGCCGAGCGGACGCGCCTGCGCAGGTTCCGTGACACCCGTGAGCACGAGGCACGCGGCATCGTCATCCAGGGCCACGCTCCGACAGAGGATGTCGTCGGCAGACGATGCTCGCTCGGCCGCCACGGCAAGGACGCCGCCGCCCGAGGGGATCCCGGCTCCGGCGAACGCGGGGATGAGTGCCGAGCCGACGGGGTCGGCGTCGACGAGTAGGGCGCTCCGCCCGGTGGCCAGGTGCCACACACGGGCGAGCGCGAAGGCGCTGGTCGTCACACCGGGCGCACCGGAGACGGAGCAGAGCGTGAAGACAGCCATCAGGGCTCCTCGTGCGAGAGGAGGACCAAGGCGAATCGGCCCGTTGCGGCCCGCGCGGCGAGCGCCGGGCCGTCATCGGCGGCCGCGACGACGTCGATGACGCTGACACCGTTCAGGTCGGGCGCGCCCACCCGGGCCACCACGACCTCGAACGTCTCGGGCCGCTCCGTGGGTGGGTCGGCCGCCTGCGTCGGGGTGTCGACGACGAGCAGGCGATCACCCGGCCGTAGCCCGGTCGCCGGCAGGCGCTCTGCCGCCGCGGGAAGCGGGACGAGCGCCTCGCCCGGGCCGGGTGGCCCAGCTGGCGCAACGTCGCTCGGGGCGAGCAGCGTGCCGGCGGCGAGATCGGCGGTGGCGACCTGGCCGACGAGGTTGGAAGCTCCCTCGGCGCCCACGGTCGCAACGGACGCGTCGACGGCGACGGCTGTCGTCGTCAGGTCGTCGGCCGTGATGGTGGTGCCGTACGGGACGTCGCGGGCGAGCATCACGACGTCGGTCCGGTCACCGGCGGAGGAGACGAGCCACACGGCCACGAGAGCGCCGAGGGCGGACAGCGCGACACCGGCGGTGATGAGTCCGGGACGGCGGCGACCGCGCGGCGGGACCACCGGCGCCAGGCGCTGTGGACCCGTCGGGGCAGGGGCCGCGGCTTCGCGGCGGGTGTCGGTACTCGTGGCCATGGTCGGCTCCGATCCGCAGGTGGTCAGCTCGTCGTGAGCACCTGCAGTTCTCCGATGCGGACGGACGCGGTGGCGGTCCGGGTGACCTGGAGGCTCCCGGAGGTGCCACCGCCGGACCACGTGACGTCCCACGTGGTCGTGCCGGTGACGATGTAGGCGTCGTCAGGACGCCCGGCGGATGAAGCGGCGTACACGTGGTCGCACGTTGGGGACTCGACCCGACCGGGGATGTAGGGGGTCCCGGGACCGTCGCATCGCATCCGCGTGCCGTCGCCGAGATCCCAATCGATCCACCGAGCGCGTGCGGTGGCTGTCACGGCGAGACCGGGCACCGACGCGGTTGCGGTGTTCGGCCCCCACGTCGTGGCCGTCTGGTCGGTCCAGAGCCAGAGCGGGATGCCGACGGTGCCGAACTCCCCCTCAGCGAGCGGGGTGCGGATGGCCGGTCCTTCGAGGGCCATCTGATCGACGGCGCGGCGGGCGAGCTGCGCCGGGTCGCCGCCGTACCCGGGAGGCGGCGAAGGCAGCCACGTCCAACCGCCGTTCGTGCCGGGCGCCCTGAGCGGCTCGGCACAGGTGACGTCGTAGATCGCGCCGTCGGGATAGTGGCCCTCCCAGACGGCGTCTGTTCCCGGCGGCGGCGGTTCGGTGAGCCGGTAGTAGCAGGAGTCCGAGGCGTTGAACCAGCCCCAGAGGTCGTCCCAGCAGGGCACGACGTTCCCGCGGAACGTGATGCACTGACCCGCGCCTACGTCGACCACGGGCGGGCCGGCGGGTGGCTGGGCGGGGTTGCCGGGGTCTTCTACCTCGACCTCGCAGATGATCAGTGGCGGGGGGCAGGTGACGCCGCCGGCCGCCCCGGCGGGTTGGGCCGGCGCCGCGCTCGCGAGCAGAAGGGCGAGGCCGACGACAACCGTCACGCGCGTCAGCACGGCCGGTCCCTGTGGACTTCGACCTCCCTGATGACCCAGCGGTCGTCGAAGACGGTCGCCCAGGCCTCGACCTCGACGACGGCGTTCTGCCCTTCGGAGGCAGCGGGATCGCCGGTGTCGCGGAAGGTGGGGATCCAGTTCGTGGAGTCGACGCAGTCGATGACGTGGGCTTCGGGCTGCTCGCCCAGCGTCACCGAGTCGACCTCTGGGTCGATGACGGGCTCGCCCGTCATCACGAGACCCTGCTGGTCGAGCCGGATGACGGACTCGGCGAGCGACGCGCGAGCCTTGTCAACGATCAGGCGATCGAAGTCCGCCGGCAGGCCCGCGCTCGGGTCGGCGAGCGCGGCGACCGAGACGGACCAGTAGGTGCGGTAGGCGTCGAGGATGGCCGCTGTGGCCTCCTCGACGGCCGGGTCGACCGTGGGCGTGGGGCTCGACGTCGGACTCGGCGACGCTGGCGCCGTCGTGGCCGACGGCGTCGGCTCGGGATCGGTCGAGGTGCAGGAGGTGAGCAGCAGCGCCCCGCAGGTCAGTAGCACGAGGCGGTGCAGAAGCGGTCGGCTCACCATCGGGCCACCACCGTCCCCCCTGAAACGGTGCCCAGAATGCCCTGACCTGCCCTGATCAGGGCGCAGGTCACCCATTGGACACCCGTTGCGGCGGGATGTGAACCCTCGCGCCCGTCCTGCGGACGATCCGAATCGTGTCGCCATGCCACTACGTGTGCCCGCACACCGACCAACATGGGCTGCCCGGTGCAGACCACTGTGCAATGGAGGCCCGTTCGCTGCCTTGTGGATACGTCTCATGACGCCGCTCGCTCGACGCGCGTTTCGTGACGGCGGCCGACCGTTGCGGGGGAGAGTGGCGGCGTCGGGGAGGGTAGGCACCGGTCACGGGTGCTCCGCAGCGCAGCCTGAGTCCCTGCGCCGTTCACGGCGGCGGCCCCCTCGAGAGCGATCCGCGCGAGGAGCCCAGGCGAGCCGGACGACCCGCGGAGGATCCAGACCAGGCGTCGTGCCTGCCATGGGGCGACACCGAGATTGCTCGCGAGCGTGCGCCAGCCGACGATGGTGCTCGTCGCGCGTGCGGGCGCCTCGAAACGCGCCACCTCCCGGGCGATGGACAGCGCGGTGTCCTCCGGCCAGCCGACCGAGCGGAGTGCGCTCGCCGTGAGGACGATGACACGAGCCAGCGGGCCGTCGTCGGCGTCCGGCACAGCGTCGTCGCGTGCGGGCTGCCAGCCGCCGGCGAGGAGGGGGTCGAGGGCGATGGGCCTCTGGACGCGGCCGGCGCGCTCTGCGGCGTCGAGCTTCCACGCCCGTCTCGGGGGGGCGCCCCAACGTTGGGCGAGGATCTCGCCGAGCACGGCACGCCGGGCCGTCTGCCATAGGACGCCCCACGGCGATCGAGCGGTCCGGAGGGACGGCTCCTGCAGCTTGAGCCAGAGCACCTCCCATGCCGTGGCTTCCGCCTCGGATGCGGCTCCGCCGCGGAGCCCGACATCGACCACGAGGGGCCTCACGATGTGGCTGCGTACGAAGCGGAGCAGGTCAGTCGCTGTCGGTCCGTCCCAGCCCTCGTCCGCGATGGCGTCGAGGCGCTCGAGGAGGTCGTCGCGACGCTTGGCGATCCCGGCGAGGTCTTCGGGCGCGCCCTCGCACGCTCTCGGGAAGTCGTTGTCCATCTCGTCACCTCCGGTAGTTCGGTGGTGACGACGTTGCTCAGGGCCTATGCACAGAGCGATGACGCGGGCGGTCGGCGGTGGAGCGTCATCGAAGACGACAGTCCTGTGGACGCGGCGTCATCGAGGACACCGCGGAACACCGGCCATCGTCATCAGCCCGGCAACGGGCGCGGGTGAGGTTGGCTGCGCTGGGGCGCCGTCCGGGGCCGAACGAGAGCCGCGCCGCGCCCCCGCGCGGTCACACAGGTCGGCTCAACCGGTACGGCATGAGGTCGAGGCGTGCACCGGACTGCAAGGCGAACGCCGCCACGTCCCAGTTGTCGACGGGAGCAACGCGGCGTAGTTCGTTCACATCACGCCATCTGAGCACCGCCCCGTTGGCGAGGGCCCCCGACAACGTCTCGTAGGCGGCCGCGCTGACGACGCGCTCAGCGAGGTCCCTGTCTGTACGCATACCGGCGATGATTACCCAGCCCCAGCCCCGCTCATGAGCGAGCTGACGAGCCGCATCGGCCTTGGCGCGGTTCACGCTTAGTGCCACCTGCCACAGCGGCTTGATCTCCGCGAGCAGTCCGCGCCCGTCAGCCAACGCCACGAAGACGTCGGGAAAGTACCGACGCGCCTCGCCATCGAAGCGGTATGCGACCGCGAGCGGCTGTTCTTGGTACCACGCCACGAGATCGCTGCGCTCGAGCCGCAGCAAGATGCGCATCTCCAGGTGCGACTCGAAGCTGACGGCGCGGCCAAGCTTCGCCGACTCGAAGCTCCCGGAGCGTCTCGTCACCTGAACCTCGCGCACGCGCCCCATCTCGGCGCGAGAGGGCGGCGCCCCGAGCGTCGCCGGCCAGGCGGCGTCGCCCAACCACTTGCGCATGACTCGGTCGGGCCGTTCCCGCGATGCCAGGGCGTTCTGATGCAGTCGCTCCGCGCGTGCACGGGCCCGCGCGCGCTCTTCCGCGAGGAGAGCTAGCGTGCGGGCCCGTGCCTTCGGTACGCCACCGGCGCGGAGCACCACTTCGATTACCAGTTGCGGGCGCGCCAGGAACAGTCCGCCAAGGCGGGACGACAGGTGATCTGCCTGCGCCTCCAAGCTCAGCTCCGCGAGCTCCCTCGCATACATCTGCGAGAGCATCGAGTGGAGCGAGCCTTGCCGGACTGAGCCGCGGGCGAGTTGCGCGAGCCCCTTCTCCTGGAGCTGGCGCACACGTTCGCGCGTTACGCCCAGCTCCTGCCCCAGCGCTTCGAGTGTGAGCGGATCGGCGGCAACTCCGAGCCGGCCAGCCAGGACGAACGCCAAACGCTTGTCGCTCAGCGACTCGATCGCCTCTGAAACGAGCGCGCCTACGTCGGCCTCGTCGCCTCCTAGGGCCGCGGGTTCCGATGCGGTACTGCGCTCGTCGACGGCCTCAGCCGCGTGCCTGCCCCGCCGGGCGGCGCTCGGCCCAAGGGGCTGACCCAATCCATGCTGCTCGACAGTCCTAGGGCGACCACCCGGTAGTTCCGGAGTGTCGGACGCATGCCTGCCCTTGGGTGCATCCGCCGCCGCGGCCGGAGCATCAGCACGGCCCGCCCATGCGGATTCATCCCTTCGCCGGCTTGTCGGTCGCTTTCGCAGGTATGCGTCCCACCAGTCGTAGTGGGGATCGTGTGCGAGTGTGACCGCTAGGGCGTCGAACGCGTCGCCGCGGCTGGTCAAGATGGCGCTCGGCGGCAGCATCCGCCGCGCGGCCGCCGCGACTCCTGCAGGGGAGCGTTGATGCGCTCTCGCCAGCGCCTCAACGGAGTGCCCGCCGCGGACTCCAGCGGCGAGGTCATGGAGTTCTCCGCGAGACCATGGCAGGCCCTGCCTGGCCGCCCCAGTGCTGGCTGTGGTCGTAGCGTCCCCGCCTTCGGCTGGTGTGCGCTCGTCGCCGTCTCGTTGCAGCGGATCCACCCCCTCCGTCGGCAACCGTAACCGTGCTCGCCGACACAGTCGGCACTTCTCTCGACGATGAGTCTGGCCACGATCAGGATCGCTTCGGCGACCTGTGGACGTTGCGTCATCGTCGGGGCCGGACGTGGAGTCCCGTTGCGTCATCGGTTCGGCTACCGAGGCCGGGCAGAGTTGGCTCCCTCAATCGGAGGTGATGACTATGTCCGCCACTACCCAGGTGCACCTGAGCGCGCCGCGCGGCTACCGGGAACGGCCGCCCGAGGTCCTCAGCGTGACCGTCGAGAGGGACGAGCGTTTGCTCCTCAGTGTTGCGGAGGCGGCGCGCAGGCTCGGCATCGGCCGGACGCTCATGTACGAACTCCTAGCCGCCGGCCAGATCCAGTCGGTGCACGTCGGCCGGCTTCACAAGGTTCCAGCTCGCGCGCTGGACGCCTACGTCGCCCGGCTCACCGCGGACGGCGACTGAGACGCAGCGGTTTCCCCAGCCGTGTGCTGGTGCCCCTACGGGGCGAGGTCCAGGGCGCTCGTACCCCTGCCCCTAGGGAGCCGCTTCGCGTCCGAGCTTCCGTACGAGCTCCACCGACTGCGCTATCACCATCTCCCGGCTCGGCTGCCAAGGGACGGTGAAGTCCGCGCTCGCGCAGACGCCCTCCGCGCCGCGCTCCCAGGATGCATCTTCCTCATCGCGGCACGGCGGCGCGCCGCGGCACACAATGACATATGGCTTCGTGCACCTAAGAAGGGGCTCCCGATGGCGGAGGCCGTCAAGAACCACGCCTGCCTCGAGCATCGAGACGACGTGGCGCACGTAGCTCTCGAATCCGAATCGGGCGATGTACTCGGCGCCGATAGAGCGGCGCGGGATCGGCGGCGCACCGGCGGCCGATAGTGCGTCCCTCAGAGAATCGCCGATGTTCGCGTGCGGTATGCCAAGGCCTGCACTCAGAAGAGTTGCGAGCGTGGTCTTTCCAGACCTCGCCGCTCCTCCTACTACGATCGTCCGTGTCACGCGCGACTCCGTGCCAGTACCCACCGCGCCGCGTGAGTATGCGGTCCGACGGCGGGCAGGTGATCCTCGTTAATGACACCGCGGAAGTCGTCAATCACGTCGAGTCCCTCAAGAACAGCGTCGATCTCTTGCCCCTTCGCGAGCACGACACCGGGAGTTAGGTGGTCCGGGGGAAGTGGCAGCTCGGAGGTGAGAGCGGAGAAGAACAGGTGACCGCCTGGAATGAGGCGCTCGACGAGCGATCTGTGCAACGCAACTCGATCGTCAGCCGGGAGGCAGTGGAACAGGCCGTACGAGACGATCGCATCGAATCTGGAGTCGTCGCTCGAACAGAAGTCTCTGAGCGACAGCACGCTTAGGTCAACCACGACTTGGGCGGCAACGCACCGATCGCGTGCGAGGCCGACGGCGATCGCGGAATAGTCAAAGGCGACGACTCTGTGGCCCCGGGCGGCGAGGTACACAGCGTTCTTCCCGTCGCCGCAGCCCGCATCGAGCACCCGAGAGCCTGCCGGCAGGAGGTCGGCGTACTTGACGACAAGCCGCCCAGGTCTCCCCCAGAGAGGTTGGCCGGCGCGACTCGTATACAGGGCATCATAGCTCGGTTCCTGGGCGTCAGGCATCTGTGTCCATCCCTGCCAAGAGGAGCTGCAAGCTAGCGAGGACGTACGGACGATTGAGCCCCGGGTGCGAACTGAGGCAGTACGCGATGATGGCCAGTGCCCGACGGTAGTCGGCGAACTCGACCGGGTTCGGGCCCTCGAGCGCATACCGACGCAGAGCTGCGACGGCTCTGAGGCAGTTGTCGATCTCGCGCCCGTACGGGATACCAACCAGCCCGATTGACGGGTAAGGCTCGCGAGAGAGGCCTTGTTCGACGGCGATCAGCGTTCGTAGATCAGCACGCATTGGTATCGCAAGGAACTTGAGCGAGCTCTCGAGCATCACGAGGTCCACGATCGGAGATGACTCGGGTGCGCACCAGCCAAAATCAATCGGCCACGAGAAGAGCGATGTCTCGTCGACGATTACGTTCTGCGCATGGAGGTCGCCGTGGGCGATGGTTATGGCGGTCTCGATCTCCGCATGCATTGCGTCTTGCAGGAGTTCTCCAACTCGGAGTGAAGTTAGTGTCGCGAGGTGCGCCGTTTCGCTCACCCACGCCGTCAGTGCGCTCCAGTCGTCAGGCACAACCTGCTCGGCTGGCGGGGCCTTCCGGAGGTGCCAACGGAAGAGCCGGTCATACGTAGTCTTCCGGACGATCCTCTCATCGGCGGCGTACCACGGAGCTAGTTGCGTCTCGAGAAGTCGGGTGACCACTGCCGCCGCACGAGGGCTATCGCGAGCGAATAGGCGGAGGCTCAGTGGCTGCTTCGTCAGGCCGCGAAGCTCCTGCAGCAGCAGCGCCCGAGTCGGGCCTTGGCGATAAACAGGTTGCTCAATTCCGGTTAGTAAGGGCGCGGCGTACGCCTTAACCGCGTCATATTCCCGATCAAGCTTTTCATGCGGTCCGATCTTCGCAACGAAGTACTTAGAGCGACTCGCGCCCACTTCGTATCGAAGGGCAAGGACATGCGCGCCACTCAGGCCCTTGTCCATCGGGGCTGCCCAAACCGAAGAGCAACCACTAGGAAGGGTTGATCGGATCAGGGCGCAGTCCTCGAGGGAGAGCCCGTCGATCTGGACCGGGCCGAATAGGTTCGCGCGCAGTTCATCCTGCGACGGGGCCTCACCAGGCAGGAACGACCGGCGGTTCCTCAGGATGTCGTCAAGGATCGCCGCCGCGATATCTCCCTCGATCACGTCCTCACGGTAGCCGAGCCCGCACGGCTTTGGGTCGTAAAGGGGGCCCAGTCGTGCGCCTCGGGCGACCGCTTAACGTCACGGCCGACCTGAGCCGTCGGTTGCTCCCCTTGGCCTCGGGTCCCTGCTGATGCGGTAGGCGTCCCTTCCGCTCCCTCCGCGGCCTGCCTGAGCTTCGGCTTCTAGCGCTTCGCCGCGACCAATGGCGTCCCCTCACCGTGGTGCGCGCCGACCGATGTTGGTCACCGTCGGTAGCTCTTGGGAGGAGAGACTGATCATCCTGCGTCAGCTCCCACGCGGGCACACGGTCGAAGGGTGAGTCACGAGGAGGTCCCAGTACGGATGGCGTGGAAGGCGGCGAGGGCGCGCTGGTCGGCGTCGTCGAGCGTGTGGAGGTACTTCTGTGTGGTTTGGATCTGGGCGTGGCCCATGCGTGCCATGACGGAGCGGAGGTCGGCGCCGCCGGCGAGGAGCCAGGAGGCGTGGGCGTGGCGTAGGTCGTGCATGCGGACGGGGAAGTCGATGTCGGAGCGCTGGACGGCGGGCCGCCAGTAACGGGTGTTGAACGTGGCGCGGGAGAGGGGTTGGCCGCCTGCGGTCTCCCGGGAGGGGAACAGGAGGTCGTCGTCACCCAGGCCGAGGTGGCCGGTGCGTGCCGTCAGGGCGTCGATCAGGTCCTGGGAGACGACGAGGGTTCGGTGTTCGTCGTCCTTGGGATAGGGCTTGACGAGCATGCGTTGCCCGGTTGGGGAGTCCTTCGCCGATACCTCGACGATCGTGTCCTGCACTGTGATCGTGCGGGCGCTGGTGTCGATGTGCCGGGGTCGGAGGGCGACCAGCTCACCCCAGCGCAGGCCGGTCTCGATGGCTGTCATGACCATCACGGCGAACCGCGGTGGGATCTGCGCCAGCAGCCGGGTGTACTCATCGGGGGTCAGGGTGCGGGTCTTGGTCGTCACGACCTTGGGCAGGTCGGTGGCCGCGCAGGGGTTGAACGGGATGATCCGGTCGGCGACTGCGCGGGCGAAGATCGAGTGCAGCATGACGTGGTACTTGACGATCGAGCGAGCGGACAGGCCCTTCCGCTCCTTGCCACCAACGGTCTTCGGCGTCCCTGCCTGGTTGACCCACGCCTGCACCATCGCGGGCATGATCCGCGCCATCGGGTAGTCCCCGAAGAACGGGAGGAAGTGGATGCGCAGGTTCGAGGCGTAGGCGGCGTAGGTGGTCACCTCCAGGTGCCGTGAGGGCAGCCAGACGTTCTCGGCGTACTCCCTGAAGGTCAGGCGCCCGGCGCGTGGGTCGATCCACGTCCCCTCGGCGAGTGCGAGCTCGGCGCGGACGGCCGCCTGCATGGCGGCCTTCTCGGTGCTGAATGTGCCGGCGGTGCGCTTGGCACCCGAGGCGTCTCGGTAGCGGCCTTGGTAGCGCTTCTTGCCGTCGTCCGCGCGCCGAACGGTCACCCAGGCCATCGCAACGCCACCTTCCCTGATGTGGGCGCAATGTGGGCAGACACGCCCGAGCACGGGCGGACGGGCGCGAACGCCGGCGAACGCAGTAAGGGCTCTGACGTGCACAGATGCATGCGTCGAGCCTACTCAGGAGGGGTGCGGGCACAAGAGGGGCTGCACTCATAACCCAGAGGTCGCAGGTTCAAATCCTGCCCCCGCTACAAGGAACAGGGGCCCGGACCGTGTGGTCCGGGCCTCTGTCGTACGCACAACCATCCCGAGTGGCACGGCCACGGTCTTGCGGCGCATCGTCCTGGACGATGAACCTCAGCGAGCGGCGCGCGTCGCCGTGACGCCCACTGCTGCGGTGGCCAACGAGACAACGGCCGCCGCGCCGAACGCCGCCCCGAAGCCTTGCGACGACATCGCCCCCGCAGCTGTGCCGCCGGCGCTCACCGCGACACCGGTGAATGCCGCCATACCAAGCGCGGCGCCGATCTGGGTGCCCGTGCTCGCGAGGCCGGAGGCCAGTCCGGCGCGGTGAGCCGGAACCGCGCCGGCGATCACCATCGTCGTCGGCGTGAAGCTCAGCGCGACGCCCGTAGCGACGAGCAGGAGACCCGGCAGCACGTCGACGCCGTACACGGCCGGCGACGGCGTCCGGGCGAGCCAGAGCTGCCCCGCGGCGAGGATGACGAGCCCGACGACCAGACTGCGCTCCGGCCCAAGCCGCCGCAGCACTCGTGGCAGGAGCGCCAGGGACACGGCGAAACCCGCAAGCGACGTCGGCACCATGGCGAGGCCGGCGGTCTCCGGTCCCATCCCCACTCCCTGCTGGAGGAAGAGGGCGACGAGAACGAAGGTCGACGCCCGCGCCGCGCCCCCCAGGACGGCCAGGACCACCCCGAGCGACACTCGCGGCGTGGTGAAGAGGTCGAGGGGCACGATCGGGTCAGCCGCCCGGCGCTCCACGAGCACGAAGGTCGCCAGGAGCACCCCAGCCACGCCGGCGGGGACGACGGCGGACGGCGCGGTCCACCCGGCGCCGGGCACCGCCAGCGCAGCCTGGACGAGCGCGAGCACCGCACCCGTGATGGCCGCCGCCCCTCGAGTCCGCGTCCCTACAACCGCTCGGGCTTCGAACCCAGGGGCCGCCTCACTCCTCGGGTTTCACGTCGGTCAGCTGGCCGTCCTCGGTGAGAGTCGCCGTCAGGCGCTGGCTCGTGAGCCAGGTGACCGTAGCGGGGTCGTAGGCGTCGGGCGACACGCGCAAGTACAGGACGAGCTCGTAGTCACCGGCTGGAAGGTCGGTGGTGTAGGTCCCGTCGCTGTTGGGGACGCAGTAGTCCGTGCGGGTGGCCGACGCGTGGACCGCGCGTGGCTGGTCGGGCGGGAGGGCGGCGATGGCGGCGCTCTCGGCGTTGTTCGGTCCCAGCCCGACGATGCGGCCGTCCTGCACCCAGGCGACGGCGGCGAGATCGGGTGCCCACAGGTCCACGGTGGACGTCGCGGCGGACGTCAGGGTGGCGTCGAAGGTGTAGAGCCACGTCCCGTCGGGCGTCTGCTCGGAGGTCGCCGTGCCGGCGGCCCGGAGCGCGGCGACGGTGCCGGCCGGTTGCGGGGCGACCGCGTCCGCGCCGCAGGCCAGGCCGGAGTCCTCGAGCCAGGCCGGCACATGCCCGTCGACGAAGCCTGCGGGCAGTGCATGGGTGCGGTCCGGGGACTCAGCGCCTGGACTGGTGGCTGCGGGCGACGGGGTTTGGCTGCTCGAGGTGGTGGGCGCTCCGGTGCTGGCTGGTGGCGCCGAGCGGGTCGGGAGCAGTGACGGTGCGAGCAGGACTGCGCCGGCCGTCAGGGCAAGGCTCACCGTTCCAGTCGCCACTCGCCCGGTGGTGCGTCGGCGACGACTGCGGGTCACGACCTGGTCGGTGTCCAGGGCTGAGGTGAGGTCGTCGAGGTGTGCGCCGGCGCGCAGCCGCGCGGCGAAGTCGTCGGGGGCGCTCATGAGGATGCCTCTTCTCCTGGGTCGGTCATGATGGTGCGCAGCTGGGCCAGGGCGCGCGAGGAGGTGGACTT
>JAEZBT010000259.1 GCA_023426865.1 Actinomycetes bacterium | reverse complement strand
CCGAGCCTCGGCGTCCAGCAACCGCTGGGAGGTGTAGCGCTCGCTGCGGTGCGGGCGGAACGCGGAGGCGCCGTCGTGCCGGCGCAGGGCGGTGGGCGTGGGTGCGACCTCGGGCGGGGTGAGCAGCACCGAGCGGCGTGCGACCTCGTCGGCCACCCTCGCGGTGGCGGCGTCACGCGCCTCGGGTGCGGCGAAGCGGTGGGCCTTCAGCGCGCGCGATGCCTCGGCGTCGATGTTCCACCGCGTCCACGTGGAGCGCTTGCCCGAGAGCGCGGCGAGGACTGCCTCGGCGGCGTCGGCCACGACGGTGTCCGGGCGCTCGGGTGCGGCGGGGTCCGCCGATCGCGTCACGGAGAGCGCCCTTGCCGCCCACGCGGCGGGGCTGGCACCCACGGCCTCGGCGGCGCGTGCATGCCACTGTGACGTGAGCTCTTCGAGCGAGTGGACGACCTTCGTGTTACGGGTGGCGAGCGTCGCTTGCTGCCGAAGGCGGAGGACGGTGACGGCGTCGGGCCGCCTGCCGTGCGCCTGGAGGTAGGCCTCGATCAGGCGATCGGTCTCGGCGTCGATCGCGGCCGAGCGGCGGGAGAACGCGGCGACGAGCTCGGGCGGGACGGCGGCCAGCTGGTACGCCGGGTTCCGTCCCGGCCCGCGCTCGCGGTACTCCCAGTCGAGCCCCAGCCGTGCCGTGATGTGGTCGGCGAGCAGCGCGTCGTACCGCTCCGACATCGCGACCACGGCCCGCAGTGCGGCGCGGGAGTCGAGCGTCCGCCACCTGCCGTCGGGCCCCTGCGCGCGGTTGGCGATGACCACGTGGGTGTGCAGGTTCGGGTCGTTCGCGCGGGAGTCCCAGTGGTCGAACGCGGCCGCGACCACGCCGCGCACGTCGACCTGCGCGACGCCGTTGGTGCCGATCCGGGTCTTCGCGACGTCGCGCTCGATGAGGGCGACGACGTCGGCGATCGCCTGGCGGTGGCAGGCGTAGATGATCTCCCGGCTCGACGGGTCGGCCAGAGCCCACAGGACGGAGACCGACTTCTCGGCGGTGAACGTGAAGTCGAACCCGGCGACCGGGCGCCGAGGGTCGCCGTCGGCGTACACGTGCGGCGATCGCCCGAGCACGGTCCCCGTGGCAGGGTCCTCGCCGTTGGCGAAGAGGCGCTCCATCTGGACCGGCGTCACGAACGAGCCCTCGGGGATGCCGCGACCGTCGGCGAGCCCGGCGAGCCCGGTGCCGAGCCAGGTACCTGGCGGCGTGCCGTGCGCGGAGTAGTACCGCGTCATCGGCGAGCCCGCGGCGGGCCGGCCGTGATCCTTCGTGACCGAGTCGAGCAGGTAGGTGTACGACTGCCCGGCGTACCGGACGCACGCGCTCATCACGCCGCGCTGCCGATGCTCTCGGCTCGGGCCTTCGCTGTCCGCGCTCGCGCGGCGCGCTGGCGGCACGCGTCCGAGCAGTACCGGGCCGACGCCCGGGCGTGTGCGTGGAGACGACGGCGGCACACCTGGCATCGACGAACGGCACGGCCGCGCCGCCACGCCCGCGTCTGGCACGCCCGCGAGCAGAAGACGGCGTCGCGCCGGCGGGAGGTCAGGTCCGCGCCGCACTCGGCGCATCGGCCGACGGCGGCGCCGCCGCTCGGCGTGGGCGTGGAGGCTTCGGCCCACGTGCGGGTGGGCCAACGGCGTCGGCGGCGTGGAGTGGTCGGCACGGCCTGGGGAGGCCCGACGCCGCGCACCCCGTTACGGAACCGGCCTCACATGCCAGAGGCGTGGACGAGATCGAACACAACGTGGGTTGTCGCGACGGGGCGGTCGTCGCTGACGGTGATTGCCAACTCCATGCACGTTCGACGGTGCTGAGTCGGTTCCGGTTGGCGTCCTCGGCGTCAGAGTACGAGGAGCAGCAGGAAGAGGGCGATGCTGGCGTACCCGATTACCAAGCCGGCAGTGGCCAGGCCCTCGCCGTTCTCGCCCGTTTGCGCGATCTGGCCCTTCGCGACGTGACCGAGGATGACCGCCAGGACGCTTCCTCCGACGAGGGAGAGGACGAAGGCGGCGATGGCGAGTCCGTTCGTGCCTTGGCTCCGGAGCGCGCTCAGCGGGACCTGGACTGCGCGGCCGTTGGCGTCGAGCACCTGCACGTACTGTGCCGAGGACCCGCCCGGCCGAGGCGCCGTCTGGCGCCGTCGATAGTTCTCGATCGCGGAGTCCGCCTCACGGCGCTTGCGGAATGCGGCGATCGCAGCCGCGGCCTCGTCGTCGGGAGCTTCGCCGAGCGGGCCCGGATCCGCCGGCCGCAGGTGAGGGAAGTCGCGGTAGATGCCGCGCAGCGTGTCCTCAGGGGTCGTGGGATTCGCTACGAGTGTGGGCAGGAGGTAGAAGTCCGAGGCGAGCTCTGCCAACACCTCTGGCTCCGTCCCGGGGTCAGCCGCGAGCGCCTCGCGCTCCGCCTTGGACAGGGCCGCCAGGTCCATCGCCGTCTCCGCTCACCCGTCTACTTGCCGGTCGCCCCGTTCTACCGCGCGAGGGAGAGCGTGGGGGGCGGAACTGGGGGTGAGACATGCCAACGCTCGTCGGCGGCGCTGATCGGCATCGCTCGCGCTGGCGGTCCCGTCGTACCGTGACGTGGTGGCAGCCGAGGCAGTGGTCGTGGACGCAGAGAGGCGCGCGGGTGAGCTTCTCGGTGTCGGTACCGCTCGCTGGCATCACTCTGCCGGCGTCGCCACCGCGGCCGCCGCGCTCGGGGGCATCTTCAGCGACGAGGACACCGAGCTTCTCATCGCCGCCGCCTGGCTGCACGACATCGGCTACTGCGCCGAGCTCTTCGACACCGGCTTCCATCCGCTCGACGGCGCTCGGCACCTTCGCTCACTCGGCGCGTCTGATCGCCTCTGCCGGCTCGTCGCGAACCACACCGGCGCATGGGCCGAAGCATCGTCCCGAGGCCTGGCTGACCTCCTCGCCGGAGAGTTCCCGGCCGAGGAGTCGCCCCTCGCTGATGCCCTCACCTACGCCGACATCACCACCGGTCCAGCCGGTCAACCGTTGAGCGCGGAGGAGCGGATCGCCGAGATCCTCGAGCGCTACGAGGTCGGTCATATCGTGCACCGGTCGATCCGCCACGTGGCACCTGAGCTCCTCGCGACCGTCCGGCGGGTGGAGGACCGTATGAAGGGAGCGCCCGCCGGAGTGACCTTCACCCGCGGCTGACGTCACATCGTCACTACGAGGCCATGCGCATCACATGCGCGAGAGCAGCTCTGCCTTCTTCGCCGCGAACTCGTCCTCGGTGACGACTCCGGCGTCGCGGAGCGCCGCCAGCTTCGACAGTTGCTCGAGCACGTCGGGCTTCTCTGCAGACACGGGTGGCGGGGGCGGAGGGGCGGTTCGGTCCTTTCGCAAGGACGACACCAACGAGATGGCCTGCTCCGCCACCGTGGGGGTGGTCGCGGGCGTTCCGCCGACGCCCGATGGCGGCGGGGGCGGCGGGACTGGCGCGGGCGCTGCGGCGCGGCGGTCCTTAAGCACGAGCGCGAGGTGGGTGAACATCTGGTCGGACACCTTGAGCAGAGATCGCTTCCCGTCTGCCCAGTCGATTCGGACTGTGTGCTGGGGCGGATTCTTGGCATCGAAGGCGGCGCCGACGGCGGCGGAGGCGCCCTTGCTGATGACGCGAGGAAGCACGGCCCCCGCTACTGCCTGTCCCACAGCGCTGATCGTGCTGGTGTGTGCCTCGGAGACGACCTCGTCCCATTCCGCGACCTGTTCGGAGTTGAGCTTCCGCCACTTGAGGCCCGACTGGATGACCAGAGTGCTACCGACCGGTGCGGTCGTCACCGCCGCATGGAGGAAATCCCCGCCAACAACGCGCCCGGTCATCGCCATGACGCGGACTCTAGCCGTGCCGGGCGACACGCATGCGCGTGCCTTGCAGCCGGCGTCTGGTTTCGGCGCGCGCTCGGCCTTCAGCCCAAGAACGGCTCTTGACGCCCGGCAAGGAAGTGGTCGATCCGCTTCCGCATCGACGGATGGATCCGCAACCCGTCGAGTTCCGCGGGCGCGACCCAGCGCAGCTCCTGGCTCTCGGAGTCCTTTTCCAGCGTCCCGCCAACCACGCGGCACTCGAAGGCAAGCGTGAACTGCTGCCGCACCTCGCCGTCGGTGTATGCGATGACGTGCTTGGGATCGGTGTAGAGCCCCACGAGGCGGGTGACCTCGACGTCGAGCCCGGTCTCCTCCCGGACCTCCCGGACCACCGTCTCGACGATGCTCTCGCCGAAGTCGTGGGTCCCGCCGGGTAGCGCCCACAGGTCGTTGTCGACGCGATGCTCGAGGAGGATTCGACCTTGGTCATCGGTGATGCAGCCGACAGCCGCGGGCACGACACTGTTCGGCGTCGGCGCCTCGGGGTCGTCGTAGTAGTCGGTGCGGGCCATGGGGCCTCCGCTCACTCGTACGTGCGGGCGTCGTGCCAAGCGATCTCGAAGCTTCGAGCGTATCGATCGAACTGGAACCCGCCGGGGCTGCGTCGCACGTGCAGCACCGGCGCCTGCGCGGCCGGAGTGCCGAGGATGTGGTGGTTGG
>JAEZBT010000463.1 GCA_023426865.1 Actinomycetes bacterium | reverse complement strand
CCACGGTGGTGCCGGGCGGCGAGCGGCTGGTCGCGGTGCTCGGCATCCCGGACGCGGTGGTCGTGGAGACCCCCGACGCCCTCCTGGTCACCACGCGCGACCGCGCCCAGGACGTGAAGGCCCTGGTCGACGTCGTGCGGGAGCGGCGCGCCGACCTCCTGTGAGCCGGCCGCACGGTCGCCCCGGGCACCCCCGCGGCCGACGGCGCGGCGCCAGCGACTAGGCTCGGTGCTGTGCTGGAGGGTCCGGGAAGCATCGTCGCCGGCCGGATCCGTGCGCTCGTGGACGGGCTCGTCGACGAGCTCGTCACGGTGCGCCGCGACCTCCACGCGCACCCCGAGGTCGCGCACACGGAGACCCGCACGACGGCGCTCGTCGCCGACCGCCTGCGCGCCGCCGGCCTCACGCCGCACCTGCTGCCGGGCACCGGGCTGATCTGCGACATCGGGCCCGGCACCGTGGAGACGGGACGCCGGCCGGTGGCCCTGCGCGCGGACCTGGACGCCCTGCCCGTGCCCGACACCTGCGGTGAGCCCTGGCACTCGACGGTGCCCGGGGTCTCGCACGCGTGCGGCCATGACGTGCACACGGCGGTGGTGCTGGGCGCCGGCCTGGTGCTCGCGGAGCTCGCCGACCAGCTCCCCGCGGGCGTCCGGCTGATCTTCCAGGCCGCCGAGGAGGTGCAGCCCGGGGGCGCGGTCGCCGCCGTCGAGGCGGGTGCCATGGACGGCGTCGGGCACGTCTTCGCCCTGCACTGCGACCCGCGCGTCGACGCAGGACGGATCGGCTCGCGAGCAGGCCCGATCACGGCGGCCTCCGACCCGGTCACGGTGACGCTCACGGCCGAGGGCGGCCACACGTCGCGGCCGCACCTGACGGGCGACGTCGTCTTCGCGCTCGGCCAGGTCATCACCCAGGTGCCGGCGGTCCTCGGCCGGCGGCTGGACCCGCGGGCCGGCGTCAACCTGACCTGGGGGCACGTGCACGCGGGCTCGGCGGGCAACGCCATCCCGAGCGCGGGGACCGTCCGCGGCACCCTGCGCTGCCTCGAGCCGCGTGCGTGGGAGGAGGCGGGCGCCGTCCTGAGCGAGGCGGTCGAGCACGTGGTGGCGCCCTACCGCGTGCAGGTCGACGTGCAGCACCTGCGCGGCGTGCCGCCCGTGGAGAACGAACCCCACGCGACCCGGCTCCTCGAGGCCGCGGCGCGTGACGTGCTCGGTGCCGATGCGGTCGAGGCGACCGAGCAGTCGCTGGGTGGGGAGGACTTCGCCTGGCTGCTCACGCGGGCGCCGGGCGCGATGGCCCGGCTGGGCACGCGGGTGCCGGGTGGTCGGTCCTACGACCTGCACCGCGGCGACTTCACGGTGGACGAGTCGGCGATCGCGGCGGGAGCCCGCGTGCTCGCCCGGGTGGCCCTGCTGGCGGGTGAGCACCCGTCGCCGGCCGTCCCGGCGGTCACACCGGCGCTCCCGTTGTCGGCGTTGCGCAAGATTTCGAATCCGTAACGGAGCCGTTGCAGACCTACCCGGCGGTAACAACCATCGTGGGGCCGACAGTAGTGTTCCTATACATCCAGCCGACCGGGTGCTGGTCCTCCCGCCGCGATGGGGCGACGTGAGCCGCACGCCTGGCCGGCACACGCGTGGCGAACAACACAGGAGTGGCACGTGAAGAAGACGATGAGGGCAGCGGTGCTCGCCACCGCGGCGGCGCTGGTTCTTGCAGCGTGTGGCACGGCCCCCGAGGACGAGCCCGAGGAGACCACCGAGCCCGGTGCCGAGGAGACCACTGCAGAAGAGACGATCGACTACAAGGCGTGCATCGTCTCCGACGCCGGTGGCTTCGACGACAGGAGCTTCAACCAGCTGAGCTACGAGGGCGCCAAGCAGGCCACTGACGAGCTCGGCGCCGAGTTCGCCGAGGTCCAGTCCGACTCCGAGACCGACTTCCAGGGCAACCTCGAGTCGCTCGTCTCCGAGGGCTGCAACACGATCGTGTCCGTCGGCTTCGCCCTGTCGGCGGCCACCGTCGAGTCGGCCACGGCCAACCCCGACATCCAGTACGTCCTCGTCGACGACGCCGCGGACAACGACTTCGACGGCACGAAGGACGCCGACAACGTCAAGCCGCTGCTCTACGACACGGCGCAGGCCGCGTTCCTCGCCGGCTACCTCGCCGCGGGGTACTCGGAGGCCGGCAAGGTCGGCACCTTCGGCGGCCAGCCGTACCCGACCGTCACGATCTTCATGGACGGCTTCAAGCAGGGCGTCGAGTACTACAACGAGGTCAAGGGCACGTCCGTCCAGGTCATCGGCTACCAGGGTGGCGACCAGGGCTCCTTCACCGGTGGCTTCGCCGCCAACGACACGGCCAAGGGCGTCGCGGCCGGCATCATCGACCAGGGCGTCGACGTCCTGCTCCCGGTGGGCGGCCCGATCTACCAGTCCGCGATGGACGCCATCGCCGACTCCGGTCGTGAGATCGCGCTGATCGGTGTGGACGCCGACTTCTACGAGACCGACCCGAGCACCCAGGACATCGTCCTGACCTCCATCCTCAAGAAGATGGACGTCTCGGTGTACGACACGATCATGGCCGCCGGTGGCGGGACCGTGGACTACGAGGCGTACGTCGGCACCCTCGAGAACGGCGGCGTCGGCATCGCCCCGCTGCACAACTTCGAGGGCAAGGTGGACGCGGACCTGTGGGCCGAGGTCGAGGCCCTGCAGGAGCAGATCATCTCCGGTGAGGTCGAGGTCACCTCGTACCTCAACCAGTGATCCTCACGCGGTGAGCGTCGTTGCCCGGGGGGGCCCCCCGGCCCCCCCGGGGAACGCGCGCGCCCCCGCTGAGTCCGCCGAGTGCGCCCGCGCCCGGACCGCCCCCCCGCGGCGAGAAGGCGCGGCACGGCGCTCTTCCCCCGTCCCACCTGCCCCAAGGATGATCGTGCGATGAAGCTCGAGCTCCGAGACATCACCAAGCGCTTCGGATCCCTGGTCGCCAACGACCACATCTCCATCACGGTGGAGCCGGGCGAGATCCACTGTCTCCTCGGGGAGAACGGCGCCGGCAAGTCCACCCTGATGAACGTCCTGTACGGCCTGTACACGGCCGACGAGGGCGACGTGCTCCTCGACGACGTCGTGCAGCGCTTCCGGGGTCCGGGCGACGCTATGGCCGCCGGCATCGGCATGGTGCACCAGCACTTCATGCTCGTCCCCGTCTTCACGGTCGCCGAGAACGTCATGCTCGGCCACGAGCAGACCCGTTCGGGCGGCCGCCTCGACATCGACGCCGCACGCGAGAAGGTCCGCGAGATCGCCTCGCAGTTCGGGTTCCACGTCGACCCCGACGCGGTCGTCGAGGACCTCCCGGTCGGCGTCCAGCAGCGCATCGAGATCATCAAGGCCCTGTCGCGCGACGCGAAGGTGCTCATCTTCGACGAGCCCACCGCGGTCCTGACGCCGCAGGAGACCGACGAGCTCATGGGCATCATGCGCCAGCTCAAGGAGTCCGGCGCCGCCATCGTCTTCATCACGCACAAGCTGCGCGAGGTCCGCGAGGTCGCGGACCGGATCACGGTCATCCGCCGCGGCAAGGTCGTCGGCGAGGCCGTGCCCACGTCGACCGACGCCGAGCTCGCGGCCATGATGGTCGGCCGCGCGGTCGAGCTGACCGTCCAGAAGGGTGAGCCCACGTACGCGGAGTCCGTCCTGGGGGTCAAGGGCCTCGAGGTCACCGACCCGCGTGGCACCGTCCTGGTGGACGACGTGAGCTTCACCGTGCGCGGGGGCGAGGTCCTCGTCGTCGCCGGTGTCCAGGGCAACGGCCAGACCGAGCTCACCGAGGCGCTCGTCGGGCTCACCACCGGATCCGTGACCGGCAGCATCACGCTCGACGGCACCGAGCTGGTCGGCAAGTCCGTCCGCGGCATCCTCGACCAGGGCGTCGGGTTCATCCCCGAGGACCGCAGCACCGACGGCCTGGTCGGGGCGTTCAGCGTCGCCGAGAACCTCATCCTGAACCGGACCAATGCGCCGCCGTTCGTGCGCCGAGGGGTGCTGCAGCTCGGGCTGCGGGACGAGTTCGCCACGACGTCCGTGGCCGAGTTCGACATCCGCACCCAGGGCATCGACGAGCCGGTCGGGCGGCTCTCCGGCGGTAACCAGCAGAAGGTCGTCGTGGCGCGGGAGCTCTCGCGCGACCTGCGCCTCCTCGTGGCCGCCCAGCCGACGCGCGGCGTCGACGTCGGCTCGATCGAGTTCATCCACAAGCGGATCGTCGCCACGCGTGACGCGGGGGTCCCCGTCGTCGTGGTGTCCACCGAGCTCGACGAGGCGGTCGCCCTGGGTGACCGGATCCTCGTCATGTACCGCGGGCGTGTGGTCGGCATCGTGCCCGCCGACACCCCGCGCGACGTGCTCGGCCTGATGATGGCTGGCATCCCGGCCGAGGGGAGTGCGGCATGAGCGACGACCGTCAGCTCGGCGGCGGCGAGGTCGCCCGTCCGCAGCACGTGGGCGAGGACGACGGCGGTGCCCGTCAGGCCGTCGCCCAGTCCGACAAGGACTCGGAGATCACCGTGACCGCCCCCGCGGACGGCGACGACGGCCGCTGGCGCGACGCGTTCGCGCGCATCGTCTCGGGTGGCTGGGCCGTGTCGCTCGGCGCCGTCATCCTCGCCATCCTCGCCGGCTCGATCATGATCGCGTCCACGGACCATGGCGTGCAGGAGGCCTCGGGGTACTTCTTCTCCCGGCCCGGGGACACGTTCGCCGCGATCGGCACCGCCGTCGGCAACGCCTATGCCGCGCTCTTCCGGGGCGCCGTCTGGAACTTCGAGGCCGACGGCTTCGCCCAGGCGATCCGGCCCCTGACGAACTCGCTGAACCTGGCCACGCCGCTCATCGGCGCGGGCCTGGGCGTGGCGCTCGCGTTCCGCGCCGGCCTGTTCAACATCGGTGGCCAGGGGCAGATGCTCGTCGCCGCGTCGGCGGCCGGTTGGGTCGGCTTCGGCATCGACCTGCCGTTCCCGATCCACCTGCTCGTCGCGATGGCGGCCGGCATCGCGGCCGGTGCGCTCTGGGCGGGCATCGCGGGCCTGCTCAAGGCGGTGACCGGGGCGCACGAGGTCATCACGACGATCATGCTCAACTGGATCGCCTTCTACCTGCTCAGCTACCTCCTGGCGACCCCCGGCCTGCTGCAGGCCCCGGGCTCGGCGAACCCGAAGACGCCGGCCATGAACGACGGCGCGATCATGCCCGACCTGTTCGGCAGCGGGTACAACACCCACTGGGGCCTGATCTTCGCCCTCGTCGCGGTCGCCTTCGTGTGGTGGCTGCTGAACCGGTCGCGGGTCGGCTTCGCGTACCGCGCCGTCGGCGAGAACCCGGCCGCGGCGCGCGTCGCCGGCATCGACGTCCGGCGCACCACCGTCTCGGTGATGCTCGTCGCCGGTGGCCTGGTCGGCCTCGCGGGCACCACGCAGGTCCTCGGCACGGTGACCACGGGCTTCAGCTCCGACATCGACGCCGGCATCGGCTTCGACGCGATCACCGTGGCGCTCCTGGGCCGCTCGAACCCGATCGGGGTGCTCTTCGCCGCGATCCTGTTCGGCGCGTTCAAGGCCGGTGGCTCGGTCATGCAGGCGTCGGAGAACGTGCCGATCGAGATCGTGCTCGTCGTCCAGTCGCTCATCGTGCTGTTCATCGCGGCCCCGCCGCTCGTGCGGGCGGTGTTCCGTCTGCCGCAGCCCGACCGCCGTGGTCGCAAGGGCGGCAAGCCGGCCCGACGAGTCCCCGCTGACCGGAAGGCGGTGACGGCATGAGCACCGCTGTCGCGACCCCGTCGTCCGAGTCCGTCTCGGGCGCCCTGCGTCACGTCGTCGTCGTCAGCAAGAAGGGCGCGATCGCCTTCACGGCCGTGACCGCGCTGATGGCGCTCCTCCTGCTGGCCCAGCCGCGCGAGGGCGACGTGCAGTACCGGCTCGGCGCCGAGGGCGACGCCCTCCGGCTGCCGGACCTCGCCCTGCCCGGCATGGCCGTGGCCTGGGTCTGCCTCGCCGTCGCGGCCGCGGCGACCGTCGGCGCGTGGCTGCTCGTCCGGGCGCAGCGCAAGGTGCCCGCGTGGCTGTCCCTCGTCTTCGGCGTGGTCCTGCTCTTCGCGTTCCTCTCGTGGGCCGGCGCGGGCAGCGCGCAGGACTTCCCCGTGGTGCGACTCGTCGGCGGTGCCGTGCTGCTCTCGGTGCCGATCCTCTTCGGCGCGCTCGGCGGCGTCATCGGCGAGCGTGCGGGCGTCGTGAACATCGCGATCGAGGCGCAGCTGCTGCTCGGTGCCTTCGCCGCGGCGATCACCGGTTCGCTCACGGACAGCCCGGTGGCGGGCCTGGTGGCGGCGGTCCTCGCCGGCGTCACCGTCGCCCTCGTGCTGGGTCTGTTCACCATCACGTACAAGGTCGACCAGGTCATCGTCGGTGTGGTCCTCAACGTGCTGGTCGTCGGCCTGACGAGCTTCTTCTACTCCGAGGTGCTCGTGCCCAACGGCGAGCGGCTCAACGACACCGAGCGCTTCACGCCGATCGCGATCCCCGGCCTGTCCGAGATCCCGATCCTCGGCCCGGCGCTGTTCCGGCAGTCGGTGCTCGTGTACCTCGCGTACATCGCGGTGCCGATCGTCTGGTTCGCGCTGTACCGCACCCGGTGGGGCCTGCGCCTGCGGTCCGTCGGTGAGCACCCCAAGGCCGCCGACACCGTGGGCATCAAGGTCGAGCGCACGCGGTACCGCGCCGTCCTCATCGCCGGCGGAGTAGTCGGCCTTGGCGGCGCCTTCTACACGGTCGTGTCGGTGTCCTCCTTCGGTAAGGAGATGACGGCGGGCGCGGGCTTCATCGCCCTGGCCGCCGTGATCTTCGGCAAGTGGGACCCGGTCCGGGCCGCGCTCGCGGCGCTGCTGTTCGGCTTCGCGTCGAACCTCGAGGACATGCTCAGCATCGTCGGGGCGCCCGTGCCGAGCCAGTTCATGCTCATGCTCCCGTACGTCGTGACGCTCTTCGCGGTCGCCGGCCTCGTGGGCAAGTCCCGCGCGCCGGCCGCCGACGGCCAGCCCTACGTGAAGGAGTGACGCAGGGCGTGGTCCCGACCGCGCCCATGGACGAAGGAGTGGACGTGCCCGAGGTGGACTGGGAAGCGTTGCGGTCCGCCGCGCGGGAGGTCATGACGCACGCGTACGTGCCGTACTCGCACTTCCCGGTGGGCGCAGCGGCGCTCGTGGCCGACGGCCGCGTCGTCGTCGGCTGCAACGTCGAGAACGCGTCGTACGGGGTGACCCTCTGCGCGGAGTGCGGGCTCGTGAGCTCGCTCGCGGCGTCGGGCGGCGGGCGCCTGGTGGCGTTCAGCTGCGTCGACGGCCACGGGAACGTCCTGATGCCCTGCGGGCGGTGCCGCCAGTTGCTCTACGAGCACGGCGGCCCCGACCTGCTGCTGGAGACCGTCAGTGGCGTCCGGAGCATGCGGGAGGTGCTGCCGGACGCCTTCGGACCCGCGGACCTGGAGGAGCGCGCATGAGCGAGCGGTTCGACGCCGTCGACATCATCCGGACGAAGCGTGACGGCGGCCGGCTGTCACCCGAGCAGATCGACTGGGTGGTCGACGCGTACACGCGTGGGGTGGTCGCGGACGAGCAGATGTCCGCCCTGGCCATGGCCATCCTGCTCAACGGCATGGGCCGCGACGAGATCGGTCGCTGGACGGCCGCGATGATCGCCTCGGGCGAGCGCCTGGACTTCTCCGCGCTCTCGCGCCCGACGGCGGACAAGCACTCGACGGGCGGCGTCGGCGACAAGATCACGCTGCCGCTGGCCCCGCTCGTCGCGGCGTGCGGCGTCGCGGTCCCGCAGCTGTCCGGGCGGGGCCTGGGGCACACGGGCGGGACGCTCGACAAGCTCGAGTCGATCCCGGGCTGGCGGGCGGCGCTGTCCAACGAGGAGATGAAGGCCCAGCTCGAGGACGTCGGGGCGGTCATCTGCGCGGCCGGCGCAGGGCTCGCCCCGGCCGACCGGAAGCTCTACGCCTTGCGGGACGTCACGGGCACGGTCGAGGCGATCCCGCTCATCGCCAGCTCGATCATGAGCAAGAAGATCGCCGAGGGCACCGGCACGCTCGTGCTCGACGTCAAGGTCGGCAGCGGCGCCTTCATGAAGGACCCGGACCAGGCGCTCCAGCTGGCGCGCACCATGGTCGACCTCGGCACCGACGCCGGTGTCCGCACGGTCGCGCTGCTCACGGACATGTCCACGCCCCTCGGCCTGACCGTGGGGAACGCGCTCGAGGTCCGCGAGTCGGTGGAGGTGCTGGCCGGCGGCGGCCCCGCCGACGTCGTCGAGCTCACCCTGGCGCTCGCCCGGGAGATGCTCGCGGGCGCGGGGCGGGACGACGTCGACCCGGCCGACGCGCTGGCCGACGGGCGTGCGATGGACGCCTGGCGCCGCATGATCGCGGCGCAGGGCGGCGACCCGGACGCCCCGCTGCCGGTGGCGCGCGAGACCGAGCAGGTGGTCGCGGAGGCCGACGGCGTCCTGACGACGCTCGACGCGTACGCCGTGGGCGTCGCCGCGTGGCGCCTGGGTGCGGGACGCGCACGCAAGGAGGACCCGGTGCAGGCAGGTGCAGGC
>JAEZBT010000454.1 GCA_023426865.1 Actinomycetes bacterium | reverse complement strand
GGGTGGCCCGGCGCCACCACCGGCCGTTGAGGCTCAGCCACGGGCTGTCGAGCACCAGGGCGTCCGGCCCGGCCGGAGTCGTGCCCGCGGGCCGGGCGGCCGCCCACAGGAGGGCCGCGAGGCCGCCCGTCGAGTGCCCGGCCACGGCGACCCGGGGGTGCCCGGCGCCCCGGATGGCGTCGAGCGCGGCGTCCAGGTCTGCCCGGTACTCGCCCAGGTCGGTGGTGAAGTGCGCGACCTCGCCAGGGCGGCGGGACCGCCCGCAGCGCCGCAGGTCGACGCCGTAGAAGGCGTACCCGCGCGCGGCCAGCGCCGCCGCGACGTGCGCCTGGAAGACGTAGTCGTTGTACCCGTGGACGTGCAGGACGGCCGGCCGCGGGTCAGGGGCCGGCGGCGCTGCGACGCGCACGAGCGTGGCGACCGGACCGTCGGCCGGCCCGAGGGGCAGCGTCAGGCGCTCCCAGCCCGGGACGTCGTCGGCTGTCCAGCCGGTCATCGCGGGCTCATGCGCCCGTCGGCGCCCCGGTCGGCGTCTCGTGCTCCGGCTCGGCGAGCGGCGCGCGCACCTGCGCGACGCGCAGCGGCAGCAGCAGGCCGAGGCCGAGTGCGAGCACCAGCACGATGCCGACGACGCCCCAGTGCTGGCTGCCGGTCACGGAGATGAAGGTCGAGAACGCCAGGGGGGCGAGGAAGCTCGCGGCCCGGCCGGTCGTCGCGTACAGCCCGAAGACCTCGCTCTCGCGCCCGGGCGGGATGACCCGCGCCAGGAGCGACCGGCTGGCCGACTGCGCCGGCCCGACGAACACGCACAGGAGCAGGCCGAACACCCAGAAGGCGGTGGGCCCGGCGTCGTGCAGCGCGAAGACGGCCGAGCCCGCGACGACGAGCCCCACGAGGGAGACGGTGATGACCCTCTTCGGCCCGATCCGGTCGTCCGCCCAGCCGCCGATCAGCGTCGCGACGCCGGCGACGAGGTTCGCGGCGATCGCGAACACGACCACCTCGCCCGCGGAGAACCCGAACGTGCCCGACGCGATCACCGCACCGAACGTGAAGACGCCGGCCAGGCCGTCGCGGTAGACCGCGCTCGCCAGGAGGAAGTACAGCGTGTGCCGGGCGCCCCGCCACAGGCCCGCGATGTCGCGGCCCAGCTGGCGGTACGACGCGGCGATCCCCGGCGCCCGTCGGCGTGCGTCCTGCGGTACCTCGGGCACCGAGATGAGGACGGGGATCGCGAACACCGCGAACCAGATCGCCGACACGAGCACGGAGATGCGGATGTCCATACCGTCGCCGTCGGTGATCCCGAACCAGCCGACGTCGGGGTTGATGAAGCCGACGAACAGCAGGAGGAGCAGCACGATGCCGCCGATGTACCCGAAGCCCCACCCGATGCCGCTGACCTTGCCGAGTGCGCCCGGTGCGGCGATCTGCGCCAGCATCGCGTTGTAGTTCACGGCGGCCAGCTCGAAGGCGATGTTGCCGAGCGCCAGCAGCGTGATGCCGAGCACGACGTTGTAGGACAGCGCGGCGGGGTCGGGGCGCACCAGCACCATCGCCGCGCTCAGCAGGACCGTCACGGCCGTCTGGATGCCGAGCCACCGCTTGCGGCGCCCTGCGCTGTCGGCGCGTGCCCCGAGCACGGGTGCGGCGAGCGCGATCGCGACCCCGGCCGCCGTCAGGCCCCAGCCGAGCCAGGTCGAGTGCTGCGCCAGCACCGCGTCGAGCGCGTCGGTCGCCGGACCACCGGCGGACCCCTCCGCCTCCGCCGCGGCGACCGTCGCGGGGTCGGCGAACGCGTCGCTCGTGATCCAGCGCGTGAAGACGAACGTGGTGATGACGGCGTTGAACGCGGCCGAGCCCCAGTCCCACAGCGCCCACGCGGCGACCCGCCCGCGGTGCGTCGTCACCGTCGCACGGTCGGGCGCGGTGCCCGGCGTGGTGCCCGGAGCGGTGTCCGGTGTCGTCGCGGGCTGCTGGGGCAGGGATGCAGGGGCCGCCCCGGGGGCGTCAGCGCTCACGGGTGCATGGTACGGAGCGTCGCGGCGGACGCCAGAGGGCCGCCCGGGTGGTCGTCGGACCGTCGCCGGGAGTTCGCTCCCCGGTCACCGGTCGCGCAGTCGGGGGTGGTCAGGGACCGACGACCGGCGTCCACTCCCGCACCGAGACCACGCGCACGCCCTGCGTGGAGCGGTAGTACGGGTCGCCTGCGAGCACCTCCTCGGCGGCCGCGAGGTCGCCGTTCACGAGGACGAGGGCGCCGGAGTCGTCGGCGAACGGCCCGGCCGCGTGCACGACGCCGCGCGCGTGCAGGTCGGCGACGATCGCGCGGTGCGCGGGCCGGGCGGCGAGCCGCTCGGGCGTCGGGGACAGGGCGAGCTCGATGGCGATCACGTCCCGACCGTACGACACGGCAGATCACCCGCGATCCGCCGTCCGCCCGGTGGCCGGTGGGAGGAGGCTGGACCCATGACCGGCAGCCACGGCCCGGCATCGGGCGACCCCGTCTCCCTCGGCTTCCTCGGCGGCGCCGCGAGCGTCACCGGGTCGCGCTTCCTCCTCACGCACGCCGGGCGGCGCGTCCTCGTGGACTGCGGGCTCTACCAGGGCGAGCGCGAGTTGCGGCGCCGCAACTGGCTGCCGTTCCCGGTGCCGCCGTCGGCGATCGACGCCGTGGTGCTCACGCACTGCCACCTCGACCACTGCGGGTACCTTCCGGCCCTGGTCCGGGACGGGTTCACCGGGCCGGTGTACGCCACCGAGGGCACGGCCGCGCTCGCGGAGATCGTCCTCAAGGACTCCGGGTACCTCAACGAACGGGACGCCGAGCAGGCGCGGGAGGGCGGCTGGTCGCGGCACGAGGTCCCCTTGCCGCTCTACACCGCCGAGGACGCCGTCCGCGCTGCGCGCCTGTTCCGCCCGGTGGAGTTCGGGACGCCCCAGGACATCGGCGAGGGCATCCGTCTGACCGCCTCGCGGGCGGGCCACGTGCTCGGCTCGGCGAGCATGCTCGTCGAGGTGGACGGCACGAGCGTGCTGTTCTCCGGCGACCTCGGCCGGACCGCCCACCCCGTGCTCAGGCCGCGGGCCGACCCGCCGGCCGCGACGACCGTCGTGGTCGAGTCCACCTACGGCGACCGGGAGCACGCGGAGCCCGACGGGCCACCGCACGAGGCGTTCGCGGCCGCGATCCGGAGGACGGTCAAGCGCGGCGGCTCCGTGCTGGTGCCGGCGTTCGCCGTCGACCGCACCGAGATCGTGCTGCGTGCGCTGTCGGACATGGTCGCCGCGGGCCGGATCCCGCACCTGCCGGTCTTCGTCGACAGCCCGATGGCGCTCGCGGCCCTCGAGATCTACCGGCGCCCCTCCCAGCGCGACGAGCTGCGGGACGACGTCGACCCCGAGCTGGTGCACCTGCCGCTGCTGCGCGCGGCGCGTACGCCGGACGAGTCCAAGGCCCTCAACGAGCCCCGGGTGCCGTGCATCATCGTGTCCGCGTCCGGCATGGGGACGGGCGGGCGCGTCGTGCACCACCTGCGGCACATGCTCCCCGACCGCCGCAACACGGTGGTGCTCACGGGCTACCAGGCCGTCGGCACACGCGGCAGGGCGCTAGCCGACGGCGCCGCGGAGGTGAAGATCCACGGCCGGTACGTGCCCGTCGAGGCCGAGGTCGTGCGCGACGAGGAGTTCTCTGTGCACGCCGACGCGAGCGAGCTGCTCGACTGGCTCCGCGCGCTGCCCCGGCGGCCGGAGGTCGTGTACGTGGTGCACGGCGAACAGTCCGGCTCGCGGGCCCTGGCCGCGCGCATCCGCGCCGAGCTGGGGTACACCGCTGTCGTGCCCGCGCTGGAGGAGCGGGTCCGCCTGGCGTAGCGCCCCGGCTGTGGTAGACCCGGACGATGACCCAGGACGAGAGCCAGGCCGACCGCGGCGTCGCCGCCGGGACGTTCGACAGTGCGGTGGCCCGGGTGCGCGCGGGCGCGGACCCCGTCGAGGAGGCCCGCGCCCTGTACGCGGCTCTCGACGACGGCGAACGGCTCGGGCTGCTCGACGGTGACATCCCGTTCTGGCCCGGCGTCCGGGACATGCTGGCAGCCGGCTACAACGTCCGGCCCTACCCGATGGGCGCCGTGCCGCGCCTCGGCATCCCGGGCCTGCGGTTCGTCGACGGCCCGCGCGGCTGCGTCGCCGGCCACGGGACCGCCTTCCCGGTGTCGATGGCCCGCGGCGCGACCTGGGACGTGACGCTCGAGGAACGTGTCGGCGCGGCGATCGGCACGGAGGTCCGCGCCCAGGGGGGGACCTTCTTCGGCGGGGTCTGCGTGAACCTGCCTCGGCACCCCGCGTGGGGGAGGGCGCAGGAGACCTACGGCGAGGAGCCCGTGATCCTCGGGGAGCTGGGCGCCGCCCTGGTCCGTGGCGTCTCGCCGCACGCGATCGCGTGCGTCAAGCACTACGCCGGGAACTCGATGGAGAACGCGCGGTTCAGCGTGGACGTGCGGATCGACGAGGCGACGCTGCACGAGCTGTTCCTGCCGCACTTCCGGCGCGCGATCGACGCGGGAGCACTGGCCGTGATGAGCGCGTACAACTCCGTCAACGGCGAGTGGGCGGGGCAGAACACGGAGCTGCTCACGCGCGTGCTCCGCGACGACTGGGGCTTCGCCGGCGTCGTCGTCAGCGACTTCATGTGGGGGCGGCGCGACGCCGCCGCCTCCCTGCGCGCCGGGCTGGACGTGGAGGCGCCCTTCGCCCAGCAGCGGGCGGCGCACCTGCCCGACGAGCTCGCCGCGGGCCGCGCCGACTGGGCGGATGTCGCGCGGTCGGGCGTGCGGATCCTCGCCACCCAGCTGCGGCACCACGC
>JAEZBT010000241.1 GCA_023426865.1 Actinomycetes bacterium | reverse complement strand
GTGCTCTGGCTCGCCGCGGCCAGCCGGCCCGCTGAGAGGACGCCCGCGAGCGCCGCGAGCGCGGCGCACGCGGTGAAGGCCGACAGGTAGACGCGGCGGACGGCGAAGCCCGCGCGTCGGGCCGACTCGACGTTGCTGCCGATCGCGCGCACCGAGCGCCCCCAGCGGGTGCGCCGCAGGATCACGTCCGCGACCCAGACCAGGCCGATGAACACCGCGACGAGGCCGCCGACCCCGCGGCTCGTGTTGAGGTACCAGACCGGCACCCCCAGCCCGACGGCGAGCCCGGCGGTGCGGACGGCGATCGCCCCGAGCGACGGCGCGGGGAGCTCGGCCTCGAGCCGACGTCGCCGGTCCACGAGCCGGGTCAGGCCGAACCACAGCACGACGGCGGCGACCACGGCCGCCGACACGAGCGGGTGCAGGAACGTCTGCTGCGCGAACCGCACCAGCGTCGACTCGTACGGCAGGTTCAGCGACGACGTCCGGCCGAGCACCTGCGTCTGCAGACCGACGCCGACCATGAGGCCCGCCAGCGTGATGACGAAGCTGGGCACGCCCAGCCGCGTGAACAGCCACCCGTAGCCCAGCCCGAACGCCGCACCGACCGCGACGGCGATGACGACCGCCACCGCCAGCGACCAGCCCTCGTTGACCAGGCCGACCGTGACGACCGCGCCGGCCAGGCCGCTCACCGCGCCGACGGACAGGTCCACCTGGCCCAGCATGAGCACGAGCACGACGGCCAGCGTCAGGATGCCGTTCGTCGCAGCCTGGAGCGTGAGGTTCACCAGGTTGTCCGCGGACAGGTACGCGCCGTTGAGCATCTGGAAGACCAGCGCGATGGCGACCAGCGAGACCAGCACGGGCACGGAGCCCAGGTCCCGGTCGCCCCACGTGCGCCAGCGCCAGTCCGGCCGGGCGCCGCCCGGCAGACCCATGCGGTCGGAGATCGGCCCGCTCACGACGCCGCCCCTCTCGGCCGCGTGCCCACTCCCGTGATCGCGGCGATGATCTCCTCGTAGCTGGCCGTCTCCGCGTCGAAGACGCCGTTGACCCGGCCTCGCCGCAGCACGACCACCCGGTCGGCCACGGCCTGGACGTCCGCCATGTTCTGGCTGACCAGGACCACGCCGTAGCCCCGGTCACGCACGCGCTCCACGAGGTTCAGCACCTCCGCGGTCTGCGTGACACCGAGCGCCGCGGTCGGCTCGTCGAGGACGAGGACGCGCGGCTCGCCGATGAGCGCCCGGGCGACGGCCACGGCCTGCCGCTGGCCGCCGGACAGCTCGGAGACCTTGGCCCGGACCGACGGCACCCGCGCCGCGAGCTGGCCGAGCAGGCTCAGCGCCGCGCGCTCCATCCCGACCTCGTCGAGGAACGGCCCCCGGTGCAGCTCCTGGCCGAGGAAGAGGTTCTCCACGACGTCGAGGTCCTCGCACAGCGCCAGGTCCTGGAACACCGTCGCGATGCCGAGCTGGCGGGCGAGCCCCGGCGAGCGCAGCAGCACCTCCTGACCGTCGACCACGACCTCGCCCGCGTCCGGGACCAGCGCACCGGCCATCACGCCGACGAGCGTCGACTTGCCCGCTCCGTTGTCGCCGACGACGGCGACCACCTCGTGCGGTGACACGTCGAGGTCGACGTCGATCAGGGCGCGGACCGCGCCGAAGCTGTGGGTGATCCCGCGCAGCGACACGACGGGGGGACGCGTCATCGCTCCTCCTCGAGGAGCCCGAGCTCCTGGCAGGCCTGCTCGTAGGCAGGGGTGCAGATCTGGTCGACGGTGAAGACGCCGCCGTCGATGATCACGGACCGGATGTCGTCCCGGGTGACCTCGACGGGCATGAGCAGGCGCGAGGGCACGCCGTCGACCAGGAGGTCGGCGGTCGGCTCCTCGCCGCGGAGCAGGCGGACGGCGATGGACGCGGCGAGTCGCGCCTCCTGCCCGATCCGCTTGTAGACCGTCATGAGCTGGTCGCCAGAGATGATCCGCTGGATCGCGGCCAGCTCGGCGTCCTGCCCCGTGACCGGCGGCACGGGCCGCATGCCCGCCGCGCGCATCGCGGAGATGGCGCCGGCCGCGGTGCCGTCGTTGGCGGCGTAGACCCCGACGACGCGGTCGCCGAACTGGCTGAGCTGGCCCTCGACCCACTGCTGCGAGGCGTCCGGGCTCCAGTCCGGCGTGTCGAACTCCGCCAGGACGGGGATCCCGCTCCCCCACAGCGCCTCCTGCAGGCCGACCTTGATCTCGGCCGCGTTGGAGTCGGTCGGCGCGCCGTGCACGAGGAGCACCCCCTCGCCCGGAGCGAGCTCGCGCTCGCTCAGCGCGTCGACGAGGGCGCTGCCCTGCATCGTCCCGACCCGCCCGGCGTCGTAGGCGATGTAGTAGTCCAGCGGGGCCTGGGAGATGAACCGGTCGTAGGCGATGACCGCGACGCCCCGCGCCTCGGCCGCCTCGACGATGCCACGCGCCGCGATGGAGTCCACCGGGTCGAGGACCAGGACGCCCGCGCCCTGGCTCAGCGCGGACTCCGCCTGCGCCTGCTGGCGGCTGGCGTCCTGACCGGCGTTCGCGTAGATCACCCGGCACTCGGGGCAGGTCTCCGCGATCGCCTCGATGAACATCGGCCGGTCGACGGTCTCGTAACGCGAGGTCTTCGACTCCGGGAGCAGCAGCGCGATCACGTTCTCGCGGTCGGCGCCCGACGACCCGGGCACGCACGCCGCCAGGAGCGCGGCGCACGCGAGCAGGACGACGCCGGCCCGGGCCCTCGCCCTCGCGCGGCCGGGGCGCCGCACGCGGCTCACGGG
>JAEZBT010000152.1 GCA_023426865.1 Actinomycetes bacterium | reverse complement strand
CCGACGGCCTCTGGCGGGACGACGTCGTCCCGCCGCCCGCGACCCAGACGCCGACCGAGCGCCCCGAGCCGACCCGCGAGCCCCGGCCGACTGTGGCGGCCACGCCGTCGGCGGCGCCGACCGAGGCCGCATGGACGCCCAACTGGGAGCTCTGCGGCACGCCGGCGGACGACGTGTGGGCGCAGGACCTCGAGGGTGCGGAGGAGGGAGAGATCTGGTGGCTCGACTCCTCATGGCCGTGGGAGATGTCCGTGTCGCCCGAGGCCGGCTTCACTCTCACGCTCAGCGCGCAGCAGGTCGAGGGCGGGACCGAGCCCGGCTCGACGACCGCGCGGCTCGTCGACGTCGTCGCCATCGCGCTGGACGCGGACGGGTTCGACACGGATGGCGAGGTGGTCGGCGTGGCTGCCGTGCCGCTCGGAGGGCCGAGCAGCGGGGCCGTCGACCCCGCCTCGGGGCTGCCGCTCGCGCCCGTGGAGATGACGATGGTGTCGTGCAGCGCCTCGCCTCTCGCAGGCGGGAACGGCGCTGTCGACACGCCGCTCCCCGCGGACGGCCTCTACTCACTGGTCGCGATGGCGGAGATCACTCCCGAGGGACAGGCACCGATCACCTCCGTCAGCGCCGTCGGCACGCTCGGGGAGCTGCCGCCGGCCCCGCCCGTCGAGCCCTGGGCCGGCTACGCGCCGGAGCCCGTGGCGCCCGTCCACTACCTGACGCCGGGGCGCCCCTGCGTCTTGGCCCTCCGGCGATGGAGAACCAGGAGTCGTCACCCGGCGGCGGGTGCGGCGGGTGGGGCGGCAGGAGCGCACCCGACCACGCCGCGTCCGTACAGCTCACCGGGTCGGCATCCCTGCAGGACGGCGAGCTCATCGGCCGCATGACGCTCACGAACCGAACTGCCGCGCCGTTGAAGCAGTCGTTCATCATTTCGCCGTACATCCTGGTCTCGCGCGACGGCCGGAACCTGGGATGGGCCATGTCCCTGAACCCGGGCAACGGCAGCCTCGTCCCGCCGGGCCCATTCCCCGACGGACAGCTGTACGACGTCGGTGTCTGGCCTGCCGGCCAGTCGTACGACCTGGAGGCGTCCCTCGGCAGGACGAACTGCCTGGGCGAGTCGTGGGATGCGGGTACCTACGACGTCACGGTCATCGGCTTCCTGATGGCGCCCTCCCTCACGGGAGCGAGGAACATGACCTCCCTCGAGGAGGGGCCCTTCACCGTCGAGGTCGGCTAGGGCGCGGACGCCCAGCGCCACCCCGTGCAACCGGCGACCACTCTCGCGCGTCACACTGCACGAGAGCGGCCACCGGTCGCCCGGGCGCAGGAGGGCACGCGATGGCGCGCACGCCAGACGACGAGGTGGTCACCCGCCTCCTCGCCGAACGCAGCCGCGCGCTGACGGGGTACGCGTACCTCCTGTGCGGCGACGTGCACGACGCCGAGGACCTGGTCCAGGACGCCCTGGTCAAGACCTTCGCGCGTCGCCGGGCCGGGCTCGCGCTCGACTCCGCCGAGGCGTACGTCCGACGGGCGATCCTCACGCTCTACCTGGACGGCTGGCGCAAGCGGAAGCGCTGGTCGGGCCGCCTGCCCATGGCCGCGGAGCCCGCCGAGCGCGCGGGCCATGCGGACGCCGTCGGCGACCGGATCGACGTCGTGGCCGCGCTCGCGGCCCTGCCCCGGCAGCAGCGGGCGTGCGTCGTCCTGCGCTTCTACGACGACCGCACCGTCGCCGAGATCGCTGAGACCCTCGGGGTCGGCGACGGCACCGTCAAGCGCTACCTCTCCCTGGCCACGCACCGCCTCGAGGCGCTGCTCGGCCCCATCCCCCCGCACGACGTCGAGCTCGTGCAGACCACCTCCGATGCCCGCGCGATGGCGAAGGACCGACGATGAACGACCTCACGCTCGCCCTGTGGACCGCCGCCGACCAGGCCACGGCCGGCCGTGACCCGATGCCCGCCTCCCCCGTCCTGTCGCGCATCCGCCGACGCCGGACCGTCCGCTACGCGTCCCAGGGCGCGGTCGGGGTCGCGGCGGCCGGGGCGGCCGTCGTCGGCGGGGTGCAGGTCACGAGCAGGGCGCCCGAGCCGAGCCCCGCCGCGACGGACCTCGCCGACGCCATGACCATCCGCTGCGGCACCGACCTCGACGACCTCGTCCAGCCCGGCGGCGCACCGGACGCGACGATCCTCCTGGACTCCTCCGAGGCGCCGGCAGTCACGGCCGCCGACGGCAACCTGACGCTAGCCGCCGTCGCGCAGACCACCACCGACGTCGTCCCGCAGCTCGGCACCTCGATCACCTACGCGCTGTTCCGGGGCCGCACCGTCGTGGGCCTGCCCGCCGACGGCTGGGTCGACGACCAGGTCGGCGGCTTCCAGCACGACGGACCCGACGCGGAGCTGTACCGCTGGAACGACGTGCGCTTCGAGGCCTGCCAGTCGGACGGGACGGTGGCGGGCGCGGTCGAGCCGGGGACGTACGGCGTCGTCGCCTTCCTGGTGCCCGACGAGCCGACCGATTGGCCGATCCCCGTGCGCTCGAACGGCATCGTGGTCCGCCTCGGGGAACCCGCCGGCGCAGAGGCCCGACGGCCGGAGCTCGACTCGCTCGTGATCTCCACCGACG
This sequence comes from Actinomycetes bacterium, assembly GCA_023426865.1. Lineage (GTDB taxonomy): Bacteria > Actinomycetota > Actinomycetes > Actinomycetales > Cellulomonadaceae > Actinotalea. Next base: position 1,324 of record JAEZBT010000152.1, on the reverse strand, counting down.
GCTTGGGCGCCCTCCGCCTCGGCGGCGCTCCGCCTGCGGCGGGACCCACGGCACTGGCCGAGTGGCTCGGGGACAGCTGCTACACCCTCGGGGTCGACGCCGCGGCCAGTTCCGTCAGCGGAAGCTGGCAGGCCACCTACCCGTTCCGGGCGACGCCGCTCGGCCTCAACCTGCGGCCGTTCGGGCTGAACGTCGAGGAGGGGACCATCACGGCCGTCGAGGTCGTCACCGACGGGCCCCGCACCCCCGAGGGCCTGCAGGTGGGTGACTCGCTCGCCGACGCCCGGGCCGCGTACCCGGGCCTCGAGCTCCTCGGCCGCCTCCCCGCGGTGGACAACCGACCCGCCCTGGACGTCTGGGCCGGCGTCGACGGCGACCACGTCCTCGCCTTCGAGGTGGCTACCGACGAGCCCTACCGCGCCCGTCCGGACCTTGACCTGGCACCAGGGACCGTCGTGACCATCGTCGCGGCCCTTCGCAGCGTCTACGCCGACGGTCCCGTCGACCTGCCCGTCGGCTGCACCTGGTGACCCACCACAGCTCTCGTCCGGGAGCGTGAGACCGACCGTTCCGAGTCCCGCCCCAACCGATCCACGACCCCCGGTGTCCAAGCAGGTGAAGGATGGCACCGGCGATGGCGGAGGACCCATGAGCTGGGAGCACGAGCTGACGGCGCTGGCCCGGGACAGGGGGTCAGCGCTCGTCGCGTACGCCTACCTGCTCACGGGCGAGCAGGCGGCGGCGCAGGACCTCGTCCAGGACGCGATGGTCGCCACGTTCTCCCGCCGGCACCCGGCCGAGGTCGAGCACCTCGAGGCGTACGTCCGGCGGGCGATCCTCAACGCCTTCCTCAACACGAAGCGCCGGCGCGACCGGTGGGACGGCATCGCCTCCCTCGTGGCCGACGACGAGCGGGCGGGCGGCTCCGGACCGGCTGCCGTCGCGACCGCGCGCGCCGACGTGCACGCCGCGCTCGCCCGGCTGACGCCCCGCGAACGCGCGTGCGTCGTCCTGCGCCACCTCGAGGACCTGTCGGTGCGCGACATCGCGGACCGGCTGAACCTCTCGGAGGGCGCCGTCAAGCGATACCTGTCCGACGCGCGTCGTCGTCTCGCCCCGATGCTCGGGGCCTGGGACGACGCCGACGTGGACCTCGTGGAAGGGGTGAACCGATGAGCGAGCAGTTCGAGGCGGGCCTGCGGGACCTGTACGCGGCCGCGGAGATGTCGCACGACGCGCGGCCCGGCCTGGCGGTCGACCTCATGGTCGCCCGCACGAGGCGCGCGCGGCGCACGCGGGCCGCGGCGGTCACCCTGGCGACGGC
>JAEZBT010000210.1 GCA_023426865.1 Actinomycetes bacterium | reverse complement strand
GCCCTGCGCAAGGTGAAGTCGGAGGCCAAGGTCTCGATGCGGGTCGGCATCGTGCGTGCCGAGCTGGGCGTGCCCGCAGCCGAGCTGCCCCTGGTCGAGGCCGCCGCGGCCGACGTCCGGGCGGCGGGCCGCGTCGCCGCCCTGACGCTCGTGGCGGACGAGGCTGCGACCGACGCGGTCGTCGTTCGCGCAGCTGAGCTGGAGCAGCCGACGGCCTGAGAGCACGAGGCCCGCGAGCGCCCCTCCATCGAGTGGAGCGTTCGCGACGCGAGTGGAGCGTTCGCGACGCGAGTGGAGCGTTCGGACCGGAACTGGAGCGTTTGCGACCGACACGCCCGCGTGTCACGTCGCGAACGCTCCACTCGTGGGGGGCGTGCGACCCGAGGGCCGCGTCCCGCGCTCGCCCGGATGGCGGACCAGATGCCGATGTCACATGCTCGGCATCACGGCGACAGGGCACTTCTGCCAAGATCACGCATCTGGGACGTGCGTCCCGGATGATGGACCGCTGTATAGTTATGGTTTTCCTTGCATAGCCATACGACCGACGGACGTGGCCGCCCCAGGCCGACCGGAAGGACCCTCCCCATGCGTTCACTGACCCGGCTCGCGGTCCCGGTGGCCGCCGCCGCCCTGCTCCTCGCCGGCTGCTCCTCCACCGCCGGCGACAACGACGACGACGCCGCGCCCGCCGGCGAAGACTCCGCGGCGTCGGGAGAGGTCACGCTGCTCAACGAGGGCACGCTGACCGTCTGCACCAACCCGCCCTACGAGCCATTCGAGTACGAGGAGGACGGCCAGGTCGTCGGCCTCGACATGGACATCGTCGGCGAGGTCGCCGAGGACCTCGGCGTCGAGCTCGAGATCAAGATCACCCCGTTCGAGGGCATCCAGTCGGGCGCCGACCTCGACGCCGGCAACTGCGACATCGTGGCCTCGGGCATCACCATCACCGAGGAGCGGGAGGCGAAGATGGACTTCTCCGACCCGTACTTCGACGCCGACCAGGGTCTGCTCGTGCCCGCCGGCTCCGACATCGCCGCCCTCGAGGACCTCGAGGGCATGACCGTCGGCGTGCAGACGGCGACCACCGGCCTCGGCTTCGCCGACGACAACGGCCTCGACTACGTCGAGTTCGAGGACCTGGGCCTGCAGGTCGAGGCCCTGCGCAGCGGCAGCGTCGACGCCGTCATCAACGACATCGCGGTGCTCGGCCCGTTCGCCAGCGACGACTTCGAGGTCGCGACGACCTTCCCGACCGGCGAGCAGTACGGCCTCGGCGTGAAGACCGGCAACACCGCCCTGCTGGACGCTGTCAACGCCACCCTCGAGCGGATCGCCTCCGACGGCACCTACGAGGAGATCTACACGAAGTACATCGGCACCGCGCCGTCCGCTGGCTGATGTCCGCCGAACGTACCGACGCCCGGCCCGCCCTCGTGGCGGGCCGGGCGCGGCTGAGTCCCCGCAAGCGGGCGATCCTCTCGCGCCGCATCCAGTACGTCGTCATCGCGGCCGTCCTGCTCGCCATCGGCCTGTCGGCCGACTGGGGACGCCTGGGCGAGGTCTTCCTCAACCGCGAGGCGATCGAGTACGTCGGGCCGAAGCTCCCGCACGCCGCGCTCAACACGATCACGTACACGGTCGCCGCCTTCGCCGTCGGCCTCGCCCTCGGCCTGGTGCTCGCCCTCATGAAGCTCTCGAGCGTGCGCTTTTACCGGATCGTGGCGACCGGGTACGTGGAGTTCTTCCGGGGCATCCCCGCCCTGCTCGTCGTCATCGCGTTCGGGTACGCCATCCCGACGGCGTTCCAGATCCGGTTCGACTCGATCATCCTGCAGATCGCGCTCGCGCTCGGCGCCGTGTCCGCGGCATACATGGCCGAGACCCTCCGCGCCGGCATCCAGGCCGTCCCGAAGGGGCAGATCGAGGCCGCCCGGTCGCTCGGCATGTCGTCCGGACGCACGCTGCGGCTCGTCGTCGTGCCGCAGGCCTTCCGGATCGTGCTGCCGCCGATGACGAACGAGGCAGTCCTGCTCCTCAAGGACACGTCCCTGACGTTCGCGCTCGGAGTGGCCATCGTGGACTTCGAGCTCACAAAGGTGGGGCGCAACGCCCTGAGCGAGGCCGGCGGCGGCCTGACCGCCATCGTGCTGGTCGGGCTCATGTACCTGCTCATCACCATCCCGCTCAGCTCGCTGACCCGCTGGCTCGAGCGCAAGACCGGCTACAAGGGACACGTATGAGCGCCCCCGCCCCGATCGCACAGGCCACCACCGGGCCTGTCGTCCGCATCACCGGCCTGCACAAGTCGTTCGGCTCCCGCGAGGTGCTCACCGGCGTCGACCTCGAGGTCGCGCAGGGCGAGGTCGTCTGCATCATCGGCGCCTCGGGCTCGGGCAAGTCGACGCTGCTGCGCTGCGTCAACCTGCTCGAGCAGCCGACATCGGGCACCGTGGAGGTACTCGGCGTCGAGGTGACCGACCCCGACGTCGACATCGACCGCGTGCGCGCGCACGTCGGCATGGTGTTCCAGCAGTTCAACCTGTTCCCGCACCGCTCGGTGCTGGAGAACTGCACGCTCGCGCAGCGGCAGGTCCTCAAGCGGTCCAAGGCCGAGGCGGAGGCGATCGCGCGCAAGAACCTCGTGCACGTCGGGCTGGCCGACCGCGCCGACTCCATGCCGGCGCAGCTGTCGGGCGGTCAGCAGCAGCGCGTGGCGATCGCCCGCGCGCTGTCGATGGACCCGGCGCTGCTGCTCTTCGACGAGCCGACGTCGGCCCTGGACCCCGAGCTCGTCGGCGAGGTCCTCACGGTCATGCGCGAGCTCGCCGACGAGGGCATGACCATGCTCGTCGTCACGCACGAGATGGCCTTCGCGCGCGAGGTCGCGGACCGCGTCATCTTCCTCGACGCGGGCGTCATCCTCGAGGAGGGCCCGGCCGACCAGGTCATCGGCAACCCGCGCGAGGAGCGCACGCGGTCGTTCCTGCGCCGCGTCCTGGACCCGACGCACGTCGACGAGGTCACCCGTTCGGAGGACTGAGCCGCACAGCGGCAGGACCGGGGCGACCCGGCCCTGCCGCTGGCGCTAGGGTCGTCCCGCTGGACAATCCCCTGCCGCCGGACGTCGACGGAGCCCTCCCGTGCGTGAGACCACGAACCCCAGCCTCATCTCCCCCGACGCCGTGACGTCGATCCCCCAGCTCGTCCAGGCCCGCGTCGACCGTGACCCCACCGGCACGTTCGTCGAGCGCAAGAGCGGGCTCGGCACGTCCTGGACGCCCATGAGCATCCAGGCGTTCGCCGACGAGGCGGCCGCCGTCGCGAAAGGCCTGGCGGCGCTCGGGATCGAGCCGGGCGACCGCGTCGCCATCATGAGCCGCACGCGGTACGAGTGGACCCTGCTCGACTTCGCGATCTGGGCGGCGGGCGCCGTCCCCGTGCCGATCTACGAGACGTCGTCGGCGGACCAGGTCGAGTGGATCCTCTCGGACGCGCACGTGCGCCTCGCGGTCGTCGAGACGATCGCGCACGCCACGGTCGTCGAGTCCGTCCGCGCACAGGTGCCGGCGCTCGGGCCGGTGCTCGCGCTGGAGGACGGCGCCATCGGCCACCTCGTGGACACCGGCTCCGACGTCGACGACGCCGAGATCGCCCGGCGCAGCGCCCTCGCCACCGCCGACGACCTCGCCACGATCATCTACACGTCCGGCACGACCGGCCGGCCCAAGGGCGCCGAGCTCACGCACGGCAACTTCACGTCGCTGACCCAGGAGGGCGCGCTCGGGCTGTACGACGTGTGCGCGGCGCCCGGGACCCGGACCCTGCTCTTCATGCCGCTGGCGCACGTGTTCGCGCGGTTCATCGAGGTGCTGTGCATGACGACGGGCGCGGTGTTGGGCCACACCCCGGACACCCGCAACCTCGTCGCTGACCTGGGCACCTTCCGCCCGACGTTCATCCTGTCGGTCCCGCGTGTCTTCGAGAAGCTGTACAACTCGGCCGAGCAGAAGGCCGGCGCGGGCGCGAAGCTCAAGCTGTTCCGCTGGGCTGCGAAGACGGCGATCGTGTACTCGCGCGCGCTGGACGACGCCAGCGGCCCCACCGCCGCGCTCAAGGCCCAGCACGCGCTCGCCGACAGGCTGGTGCTGCACAAGGTCCGCCAGGCGCTCGGGGGCCACGCGAGGTACGCGATCTCCGGGGGCGCCCCCCTCGGGGAGCGCCTCGGGCACTTCTACCGGGGCGTCGGGGTGCGCGTGCTCGAGGGCTACGGCCTGACGGAGACCACGGCGCCGACGGCCGTGAACCTGCCCGACCGACCGACGAAGATCGGCACCGTGGGTCCCGCGTTCCCCGGCGCTTCCCTCCTCATCGCCGACGACGGCGAGATCCGCGTCAAGGGCGCCCACGTGTTCCTCGGCTACCACAACAACCCCGAGGCGACGGCCGAGGCGTTCGAGGACGGCTGGTTCCGCACGGGCGACCTCGGCACGCTCGACGACGACGGCTACCTCACCATCACGGGTCGCAAGAAGGAGATCATCGTCACCGCCGGCGGCAAGAACGTCGCCCCGGCGCTGCTCGAGGACCGGCTGCGTGGGCACCCGCTGGTGTCCCAGGTCGTCGTCGTCGGCGACGGGAAGCCGTTCATCGGCGCGCTGGTGACGCTGGACGCCGACATGCTCCCCGGGTGGCTCACGGCCCACGGCCTGCCCGAGATGGACGTGCACTCCGCCGCCAGGAGCCACGCCGTGCTCGCCGCCCTCGACCGCGCCGTGGCACGCGCGAACGAGGCCGTCTCGCGCGCCGAGTCGATCCGCAAGTTCCGGGTGCTCAGCACGGACTTCACGGTGGAGAACGAGTACCTGACCCCGTCTCTGAAGGTGAAGCGGGACGCCGTCCTGCGCGACTTCGCGGCCGAGATCGAGGCGATCTACACGTCCTGACGACTTGTGGTGCCGGCCGGCCGGCCGACCCACGAGCCCGTCAGCGTCCGGCGGGCTTGTGGCGGCGGCCTTTGCGCTGCCGGTCGGCCGTGTAGCTCGGGGCGGTCTCGTGCGGCGTCGCCGCGTCCGACCAGCGCAGCAGCGCCCCGACGCCGTCGACGACGTCGACGCTGCCCTCCTCGGCGTACGTGAAGCCCGCGTCCTGCGCGACGACCGCCCGCAGGACGGCGACGTCGGCCCGGAGCTCGCGCGCCGCGTCATCGGGCACGCCGAGTGCGGCCAGGTCGGCGCGGTGCGTGCCGAGCTGCAGCGGCTCCGGTCCGGTCCACAGCCGGCGCTCGTTGAGCCGGGCGACGGACACCCCGCCGGCCGTCCGCAGCACCACGAGCTCGGCGACCTGCCCCTTGCGCAGGACGTCGACGAGGTCGGGCAGCGACGTGACGGCTCCCTCGCCGCGGCCCAGCGCCTCGCGCAGCCGGTCGACGACGCCCTCCCGGCGGCGGGCCCGGTACGCCTCGAGCACGTCGTTCAGGTGCTGGGCGAAGACGTCCTCCTTCACGCCCTCGGCGCGCGAGCCGCCGGGGACCTCCACCAGCAGCTCGGCCGCCTGGTGCCCGAGCGCGGCCCGTACCAGCGGCAGCGCGCGGACGTCGCCGGTGATGAGCACGAGCTCGGGACGGTGCTCGGCCACCACCTTGTCGAGCTCGGCGGCCACGGCCTCGGCGTTGCGCTCCCAGGAGTCCTGCACGCGGGCCTGGAACCGGCGGTGCGACCAGCCGCCGCCGCCGACCTTGTGCAGCACGTCGTGGCCGCCCTCCACGTGCTCCACGCGGCCCGCGTCGCCGTCGTCGCGGGCGGTGTCGGCCGGCTGGACGCCGGGCCACCGCAGGTCGGCGC